>JAISXV010000199.1 GCA_031270335.1 Prevotellaceae bacterium
GATCATTTCGTGAGTGATTTCGTCGAGCATGGTTTTGAACAGATTATACGATTCGAACTTGTAAATCAACAGCGGGTCTTTCTGCTCGAAAGTAGCGTTTTGCACCGACTGTTTCAGCTCGTCCATTTCGCGCAAATGTTCTTTCCAGTGTTCGTCGATCATAACCAGCATGATAGTTTTGCTGTACGATTTGCCAAGCGCCTTACCTTTAGTTTCGTACGCTTCTTTCAGATTTATCGAAAGATTCAGAATCTTGTGACCGTCGCTTATCGGAACCTGGATATTTTCATACAGATGACTCTGCTTTTCATACACATCCTTGATAATGGGAAATATTCGTTCCGAAAGAATATCCATGCGGCGGTTATAAGTATCTTCGACAACAGCAGCAAGCCGTTCAGCGATTTCAACGCTGTCTATTTCGGCGTATTCTTGCTCGCTGACAGGTGGTTGGATATACAAACTTTTGATTATTTCCTTGTAGAACGTTTCGTAATCAAATCCCGCCAACTGTTCGACCAGCGAATCACAGTAGTCGGATATCATATTAAGCAAATCGACGTCAACTCTTTCGCCGTGCAAAGCATGATTACGGCGTGCGTATATCACTTTACGCTGCGAGTTCATGACATCGTCGTACTCAAGCAGACGTTTGCGGATACCGAAATTATTTTCTTCGACCTTGCGTTGCGCCTTTTCTATCTGGCGCGAAATAAGTGTCGACTGAATAACCTCATCTTCTTTTATACCAAGCGAATCCATCAGTTTTGCGATACGTTCGGAGCCAAACAGCCGCATAAGATTGTCTTCGAGAGAGACATAGAATTGCGATGTTCCCGGGTCGCCCTGACGTCCCGAACGACCTCTGAGCTGACGGTCAACACGGCGCGATTCGTGACGTTCGGTACCGATAATCGCCAATCCGCCGGCATTTTTGACGCCGGCGCCGAGTTTGATGTCGGTTCCACGTCCTGCCATATTAGTTGCGATGGTAACGGTTCCTGCCTGTCCTGCTTCGGCGACGATTTCCGCTTCACGCTGATGCTGTTTTGCGTTCAACACATTGTGTTTGATATTCTTCATCTTGAGCATCTTGCTCAACAGTTCCGAAATCTCAACCGAAGTTGTGCCAACCAGCACAGGACGCATATCCTGTTTACTAAGTTTTTCGATTTCAGCCACAACAGCCTTGTATTTTTCTCTTTTGGTCTTGTAAATCAAATCGGAAAAATCGTTACGTATCACGGGTTTATTCGTCGGAATCACGATAACGTCGAGATAATAGATTTTCCAGAACTCGCCCGCTTCGGTTTCGGCAGTACCGGTCATACCCGCAAGTTTGTGATACATACGGAAATAGTTCTGCAAAGTGATTGTGGCAAAAGTCTGCGTCGCCGCTTCTATCTTGACGTTTTCCTTTGCTTCGATAGCCTGATGCAACCCGTCGGAATACCGGCGTCCTTCCAGAATACGACCGGTCTGTTCATCAACGATTTTCACCTTGTTATCCATCACCACGTATTCGATTTCACGTTCGAACATCGTATATGCTTTAAGCAACTGATGAATGGTGTGCAAACGTTCCGACTTTACGGAATAATCGCTTAATATTGCGTCTTTTGCAGCCTCTTTTTCCTGATTCGGCAACTCGCTTTTTTCGACTTTCGCAATTTCGCTGCCCACGTCAGGCATAACGAAAAACGAAGAATCGCTAACCATATTCGAAATATATTCAACGCCTTTGTCGGTGAGTTCGACAGAATTTTGTTTTTCGTCGATTATGAAAAACAAATCGTCGGTCACTTTGAACATGTTACGGCTGTTATCCTGCATGTAGAAATTTTCGGTTTTCTGCATCATCGATTTGATTCCCTGCTCGCTCAAAAACTTGATTATGGGTTTATATTTTGGTAAACCCTTGTGCGCCCGATATAAAAGCAGACCGCCATCGTCCTGTTTATTTTCGGTAATGAGTTTTCGAGCGTTCGAGAGTAACTGCGTAACGAGGTTTCGCTGAACCGAATACAACTTTTCTACGTATGGTTTGTATTCGTTAAACATCTGGTCGTCGCCGCGCGGCACGGGTCCGGCAATGATGAGCGGAGTACGAGCGTCGTCGATCAACACCGAATCGACCTCGTCCACTATGGCGTAATGATGTTTGCGCTGCACGAGTTCGTCGGGCGAAAACACCATGTTATCACGGAGATAGTCGAATCCGAACTCGTTATTTGTTCCGAAAGTGATGTCGGCGGCATACGCTTTGCGTCTTGCAGCGGAATGCGGCTCGTGTTTGTCGATACAATCTACTGATAATCCGTGAAATTCGTATATCGGACCCATCCATTCGGAGTCGCGTTGCGAAAGGTAGGTATTGACGGTCACTATGTGTACGCCTTTGCCCGCCAAAGCATTGAGGAAGACGGGCAAAGTAGCGACGAGGGTTTTTCCTTCGCCGGTACCCATTTCGGCAATTGCGCCGATTAATTTTCTTTTCCCGTCGGTAGTGTTTTCGTATTGCAGTTTTGGGGAATTAAGCACTATCCCGCCAGCTAACTGTACGTCGTAATGCACCATATCCCAGGTGATTAGATTTCCTCCTGCCATCCATTTATTCGCCCAGACTGCCTTGTCGCCCTCAATGATAACGTTCGATTTTTTTGTAGCAATCTCTCTGTCGAAATCGGTAGCGGTAACAGTTAGATGCTCGTTTTCTTTAAATCTCTGCGCCGTACTTTTCACAATCGCAAAGGCTTCGGGCAATACCTCCTGCAAGATTTCTTCAATCTTGTGGTCAACTTCCTCAATGAGAGCATCGACCTCTGCATAAATCTTTTCCTTCTCTTTGATATCAAGCTCAGGATTGTCCATTTGCGCTCTGAGTTCAGCAATTTCCTGTTCTTCTTTGGCGTAATAATCCTGAACTTTTTGTTTCAGAGCCAACGACGCCGCCCTAAGTTCATCATTGCTCAATTTCGCAATTTTGGGATATATCTCATTGATAATCGCCACTCTCGGCATTATCAACTTCAAGTCTTTTTCAGATTTCGTACCGAAAATCTTTGCTAAAACAGAATTAACAAAATTCATATAAATACCTTTTTATAATCAAAAAATAATTCGCAAATATACATGATAATTCTTAAACGACTACAAAAAATATGTAAAATGCAATAATAAAGAGTGTTAACAACTAATTATTTTCTGAGTATTCAGGAATAGAATACTCAGAAATTTTATCTTCATATTCTTCATCTGTATTGACAGTATTTTTACGCCCTCGCGACGGGTGATAGAAATTTAATCGCAAAGAGCACAAAAGGCTATTATCCATTTTATTCGTCTGGAAATTCAATATTTTGCTGACTTCGACAATGCGTCACCCAAATCGGTAACACAAAATTAATAATATATAGATTTGCAGATTGTTATAAAATACGCGTTGGAAAAGTGTCGAAGTCAGAAGAACCACAAGGCGCTCGCCTTGTGGTTCTTATTTTGCATAATCCCCCAAAAACATGATTTATTTTCCTGTTTGCATTACACCGGTATTTTCGTCGGCGTTGTTGAGCCGTTTTTGTCCTGACTGGAACGAACGTCCGAAATTGATGTTGTACGAAAACCGGAAAGTAAACATCCGCGAAAAATCATTGATATAAAGACTTCTTTTGAAAGAAGCATATTTCGAATAGTTTTCCGTATCGCGTCGGAAGTCGCTGAAAAAAAGATTGAACGCTCCTATGCCGAAATTCGCATTTTTGTGTTTATATCCGATAAAAAAGATGTGAATACGTTCTCCGCCAGACATTGTTTCTCCATACAGGTTGTCCGATGTAAGGATGTTTCCTTCAAATATGGCTTGGAATTTCTTGTAGTTAGCCGTTAGCGTGACGGATAAGAAAGGATTGTTATAGACATGCCGATAAGTGTTTCCGTGACTGATGTAATGGTTGAGACCGCCATAAAGCGTCAGCGTGACAATGTCTTTTACGGGACCGATCCGCAAATGGGCTGATGTGTTGAGATGTTGCCAGCTTTTCTGGTTTGCATACGACTGTACAATCTTGCCGCCGTCGTGAAATTTTTCTTCCATGACCGGCGAGGGCTGATATTGGTATTTTCCTTGCAGACTGATGTAAACAATACCCTTTTTCCATTCGTAAGTCAAGACGTTTTCGTAGCGGTAATGAGGCGTCAGACCGGGATTGCCGCGCCGTATCTGGAGCGAATCGATGATTTGCTCAACGGCGCTCAGTTGCGCAAGCGAAGGCGTCACGTAGTGGGTGCGGGAAGTCAGCCGGAACGACGAATTACCGGAGGGCAAAAGATAGAACAGCGCCATACGGGGATTGAACGTCCAATTGCTATGGTCGATTCCTTCGGCTTCCTGACGAAACGACGAACGGGTGAATCCTATCCCCAAAGCATAATCCAATTTCTTGACTTTTCCTTTCCATTCGGCATACATGAGCGTTTCGCCCTGTTGCATTTTGGTATTATATTCGTGACCGTTTTTGTAGATGTTATCGGCATAAGCCTGTGTGTGACGAACGCCGGCGCTCAGGTTGTTAACGCCAAATTTCTTTTCGTAGATTCCTTCGCCAATCCACGAATACTTGGAGCCGACGACAAGATTGTCAATATCGGTCACAACGACGCCGTCGCGACTCTCCGTATAGCCGCGATTGTTGTTGGTATGGTTATACGTACCTACGAGATTCAACACCAGGGTTTGGTCGTTGTTCAGATTTTCCTGCCAGTAGAGATCGAGCGCCGAACGTCTTCCCTTTTCTTTCGTCCAGTCGGACATCTGCATATAATTGTCCGGATTGTCCACATTGTACAGTTTGCCGCGATATTCCAGCGAGTGAGGCAGGTTGTCCGCAAAATCACGGAAAGTAGCGTTCAATATACGTTTGTCGTTCATGTAACTGTATGTGGCGGTTAGATATTGCTGGTTCATTTGCCAGCGACCGGCGGGGTCGCCCTCCTCTTTTCGACGGAGAACGGTACCGTCAGCAAGACTAAAAGTTTCTTCATTGTCGCGCCATGTTTGATACATATCCCGAAGGTAAATGAAATAGTTGAGTGCAAACTCCGATTTTTTGTGATTGATACGCCCGTGTATATTGTTGTAACCGAATCGTTTCAGCTTGAAACTGTTAGAGATATCCATTCCCAGATTGCCGCCGGATTCATGTCGCCGGACAATGTAATCGATCACTACCTCGGCATTACCGTAACGCAGTCCGGGATTGTCGTGATACTCTACACGAATCACATCCTTAGGTTGCAAAGCCACGACGTCGGCAATTTCGACTTTTACGCCGTTGATGCGCAACTGTACTTCGCCGTCGCCGGCGACGCCAACAGCGCGTGTCAGCGGGTTGATTTGCAATCGTGGTAACATCATCTGTTGCAGGAGGTCGATACCGTTGCCGGAAGCGTTAATTTGTTGTTCGGT
>JAISXV010000200.1 GCA_031270335.1 Prevotellaceae bacterium
CTATCTATATATCTCTCTCTATATATCTCTATCTCTCTCTCTCTCTCTCTCTCTCTCTCTCTCTCTCTCTCTCTCTCTCTCTCTCTCTCTCTCTCTCTCTCTCTCTCTCTCTCTCTCTCTCTCTCTCTCTCTACAAAAATCGTGCCAAACCAAGTGTTTTCCCGGTTCATTTGCACATTATTTGAGAGAAATCGATTCATATCTATGTCATTTTTTTCAATTCTAAATTCTAATCATTTTCGGATGCAAATTTAGTAAAAAGTTTTTTAATCGAACAAATTTTTTTGTTGCAATCGACGAAATTATTTTTATCTCTGAATTGACAGTTTGTTTATCAAACGATTATAATTTGCAAATATAACATGAATTTCGGTCGTTTTAGCCTGTTCGTTTCCTGTTTTTTTCAGGTTTTCGACAGAAATACCGTCCCTGTTGCCTATGTAGAGACGCCCAATTTGGGCGTCTCTACGTGTGCGCCAGACCCGGTGTGACTGTACAGTCCTGCCTTTCAGGCAGAAAATAGCTGCCGATGTTCCGCAGGTCGTTGACCTGCGGTTATGAAAATCTTGCCTTTCAGGCAATTAAAGATATAGTAGCTGAAAGTATTATAGGATTTTTTTAACGCAAAGTTCGCAAAGATTTACGCAAAGGACACAAAAGAAGAATTTTGTGTCCTTTGCCCTAAACCCCATACCCTAATCCCCATACCCTAATCCCTATACCCTATACCCTTTGTATTTTCAATTTATATTTTCTGTTACTATTACGGTAAACTGGTAAATGCTGTTTGGAATACAGTAACTGCCGTTGATATAGTAGCTGAATGTAAAATGCCGTTCCGTGCCGACTAATGTGCCTTTACCGTCGAGCCATGCCTTTTGAGCGTTGAACAGGTACGCGCCGTTGACGGTGGTGATATACCCGCTCCAGGGTGGCGACAACATATTGTCAATCAGAGTCGGATCGAAATCCCAAATCCCGCCTGCAACGTCGAGCCCAAGGATTTGCTGTAACTGTACATGACGGGCCAAATCGACTTGCCAGCATATCCGTACCTGTTTCGGAAGAGGCAAAACCTGATTGTCTTTCAACGACTGTATATACACCTTGGCGCTGTTGGAATGGCAACGCCCGGTAACCGAATATGTCAGAGTGTAGGTCGCAGGTGGCATATCTCCGGTATTGATATACCGTCCGCCGGTTATCAACGACGCATTCTGCGAATTGAACGAAACGTTTACTATGTCCGCAGCATTCAGATAGGAATATAAATCGAGCACGTATGCCGGATTCGGACACACTTTGATCCTTATGTCGGGATGTATCATATCGACATAAACCGGAATACACACTTTCCAGCGGGCAATGGCATAACATTGGGTTGTCGTATGTTGTATTTCTATGTAATAACAGGTGTTTGCGGTAATTTTGTTACCCGGCTTGATGACGATTCTGCCGCCTGTGCCATACGCCGAAATTATTGGCGTTCCGCCGGTCGGGTCGCGGTAAACGGTGTACAGGTAATTGGAATTACTCGGATTGATAACTATCGAATCGTTACCGACGCCCGGACATACTGCCGGCAGCGTCAGTTCGAACGGCACTTCGGGCGTGGCATAACGTGTGATTTCCACATACGAAGTATCGGCGTCCAAACTGAACGTGTTCCATACAATCCAGCGGAGACGGGCGGTTCCCAGAGCGCTCAACTGCACTTTCGTCGTATTGAGAGCCGGATCAAGAATAGTGACAGCGCCCGACGACGGTTCGCTGACAAGTTCCCATTTCCCTGTCTGATTGGTGTTTGGCGTGTTGGCTGCCATTGTAAATTCGTTGAACGGACCGTTATTCGAACATACGCTCTGGTCGGGACCGGCGTCGGCAGTAACTCCTTCTGTCAAAACCAAAGTGAAATGCATAAATCCACTCGTGTGATTAAGATTAACATTATGGAAAGTAGGACGCGAATATCCAGGGGCTGCGGAATAGTATGTATATGAAGAACCAAAATTTGTAGAAGGGGTAACAACAAGAGCCGGTTTGAGTCCCCATCCGGCAGGGAGGCCGATTCCGGTTGTGTCGAACTGGATACTGACATTACCTACTGTTCCGGTTATATGCGCTCTCCATTTTCTGTTCAACAACATTACATGGTGCCCGCCAACGATTTTATCATCATTGAATTGCTTGACGCCATTATTGCTTGCCCATACAAGATATGATTTATCGACATTTATGGATGATGCAAGGCTCTGGTCGGTAACAAACGCCGCAGGATTATTCGCCACTGTCACTATGTCGCCAGGCGAGGTATTGTGAGAAACACGCTGGTCTAAAGCATATCCGTTGTCGCGACCTATACCGGTTATATGATCCTGAAACGTCGTATTTTCGTCATAATCCCATACAATAGTTGTACCGTCGGAAGCCCGATAGTCTTTCTTTAGCGATATACCGTATTTTATTGCCAGATACGATTCGACCTTGTTGGCTTCGTTGTCGCTCAAGACGTCGTGGAAATATATTATTTCAGCAATTTTACCGTCGAAAACATTTGCATAAGAAGAAATGCCTGAGCCCCCTACATCGAAATTTTTGGGCGCGGCCGGCGTTGTCGGATAAGTTTCAAAGGGCGTCGCCGTTTTTGTGCCCTTCAGATCGCCGTTATCCCAAAACTTAGTGTTTTTAGTTGTTATGGAATCGGGAAATATTCCCCTGAGCAAAATGGGATAATTGATATTCGTCGAACCCGAATTGGAAAGAGCCTTCGAAGCGTCCGTGCTTCCCAGCGTGTAGAAAGAGGTCGAAGGTTTGATGAAATATATCCCCTGTCCGACGGCTGTGTTATTGTTGGTCGAAAATATTCCCTGCGGGAAATTTTTCGCCGAAGCCGGAGTCGGGTCGGTTACGGTAAAGAGCGTAGATTTCACCGAAAATCCGTTGTTGTTAAGCGCTATCCCGCTTAAATATTGACCTGTGGTTCCATTGAATCGGATAGCCCGGTTGAAGTTTATTGTCGAATTTTGCCAGTCTATATTATTGTATGGAGATGCCTTTTGCGCCTCTTGAGAAATATTGAACGCCTGACTCATGTCTAACCATTCTAATTTAGTGCCGCTGATTTGCGGACCGTCGTTTGCTTTCAACCACAACAACATCGGCGATTTAAAACCGCAAGGCTGGAACTGGACTTTGATAGAATCTCTGTCGTTGTTTACACAGTTGAGACCGTCTGTTACCTTAGTGATTATGTATTCGGTTGTATGGATGGGATAGTCGATAACCGTATAGTTTGTCGAAGTTGATGTAACCGTGTAGGTTGTTTCGGTTGGCGGCGATTGTCCGTCGCCGAAGTCTCTTTCGATATAAGTTATTGTCCACATCGACTGTCCGGTAAGCGTAAAAGTGAGGGTTATCTGAGTATTTTCCTCGCATATTACCGAAGGTCCCGATATTTTCGCTGTAGGCAGAGCCTTAACTTCGACCGTTATACTGGCTTTCGGGCTTTCGCAATTGGTGGCATTGTTTACGCGGCTTACCTGATAGACTGTAGATCCGACCGTTGTGGTACTTGGGGTCGGAGCCGTCGTTCCCAGGAAAACATTGTTTGCATCGTACCATTTTAGTGTATATCCTGACCCCGACGCTGTAAGCGGAATTGCCGTAGCGCCAAGACAATACGAAACGGGAGATGTAACCGTTGGAGGCGTCGGCAAAGCATTGTTGGTGATCGTCACATCATCGTAAGCGGTACAACTTCCGTTGTTGAGCGTCCAGCGCAGGGTTGCAGTGGTTCCACTGGTTAATGTGACTTTTGTATTATACAGATTGGCATTGGTGAACGTCACATTTCCACCGCTAACGCGTGTCCATGTTCCGCTTTCGTTTGGTCCGGGCGCATTTGCCGCCAGAGTAAACACATTGTTGTTACAGTTATTTATGTCGGCGCCGGCGTTGGCATTGGTAGAGATATTCGAAACTGTAACCGTTGTAGATAATGGATTGACGCAAGTTCCTATATCGCGGGCATAGACGGTGTAAGTTCCCGCCGACACGTTGAATACGTTCGACGTTTGCCATAAACCGCTACTGCCAAGCCGGTATTCGTATTTGCCCGAAGTGCCGGTTACGTTAACGGTTATTTTCCCGTTTGCCTGGCTGGGACACGCTGAAGTTGGCGAGGCGCTGATACCTGTGATAAAGTCGTAGATGTAAATGTCTTTGGTTATTGCCACAGCGCTTCCCTCGCAGGGACACATCATTGTCAGAGTGAAATGAGAGCCGGCGACGGCGGCGGGCTTGGCTCTAAGATAAACTCTTTTTGTCGTTTCGCCGGCGGCAAAAGTTACGTTCTGATTTACCGCATTGCCACTGGGGTCGCCATAATGGGTTCCGTTTATAGCGCCTCCGGTATTAGTGTGCGTAACCTGTATGGTGGCAGACTGATTGGTGTTAATAGTACGGGTAACATCGAAATAATTATTAGTACAACCCTTAAATATATAATCATTTCCAAGTATCTGGTTACCGTAAAAATCAAAATGTTGTCCTACGTCAAAACTGCGCGCCTGAAGAAACACTGCCGAACCTAATATCTGATCGCTCGCATTACCGACAACTAATTTAAGACGATATGTGCGGCAGGGTGTTACGTTATATGTTGCAGTAAGTACCACTGTATAACCATCCATTTCCGTACCGACACTGTTACAGGGATTTCTAACAAAGTAATTAGAATTGCTTGGATTCGTACCGGTAGTATTTGGATAGCAATAATTACTTTGATATCCATTATTAACATTATTTATTGTAACATTATAATTGCCTGTACCGGTTGTAGGCAATCGGGCAATATTGACTTTAGGTTGTATTACTCCACCTGTTACGTCATTAATAAAAAATCCAAAGACATCGTTAAATGCGGAATTAACATATTCAGGATATTCTTCGGATGCAAAAATATATTTGAACTCCAAAACATGAGCCGTAGGTATGAAATCAAATTCGATACGTCCATAATTCGTTACCGGATATGTAGTAAGACCTTGCAAATCTGCATCCGGACTACCGGAATTGTTGGCGCCACCACCTAAAGCAGAGCTGGAAACGTTAGGTCCTTCCGTATCTCTGACATCGCCCGAACTCAACACCAATCCTTCTGTAATGGGGAAATTGGAATCGGATTTATTGAAATAAGCAAATCCTCTTGCGGCGCCCCATGCTCCGGCGCTACCGGTTGTTCCACTCCATCCATGGATACTGGTATTTACATTAAATACAGTAGCGCAGGCGCCATTTCGTACAAATACCTCCTGAATCAATTGTGCAGGGGTCATGGTTTGATATGCGGGATCGCGGTTTACCGCTATCGAGCCGGCAGGTTTGGCGCCGGTATTAATCGACATCACGCTTATTCCGCCACTGCTGCCGCTTCCGCTTTTGGATTTTACTTTTGCCGCGGCTGCGGCTCTAACTTGCAGGATTGAATCCAAATTATTAAAATTCTGTGCATACATAGTCGCTGTTGCGAAAATGGATATGAGTATCAGTAATATTTTATATCTTTTCATAATAAATAGTTATTTTTCAATGTTTTATTGATGTTTTGTTTTACAGCAGTTGATTCTGTTGAGATTTTTATCTGTTCAATACAGTCGTCGATTGAACAATTCTTTCCAAAAACTATTAATGCATCAAAGAATATCATTAACAAGAGTAAATTATTTTTTGTCATAATCATAATTAATTAAAAATTAAATATTCTATTTATCTATATTTTCAAACTTCACTGTCGACAAGTCTCTGAACTGTCGTTATTTCCTACTCTTAAGGCTTTTCGGAACGCCACGATTTTTTATAATGGTTTCGTGTCCATTTTAACTCTGTTTTGCGAGTTGTTCATCTCAATTCTGCGAGATGCTCAGTTTGATTCTGCGAGCTGCTCATCTTGATTCTGCGAGCTGCTCAGCTCGTTTCTGCGAGTTGCTCAGCTCGCGAAAACGAGTTGAGCAGCTTGCGAAAGTGAGTCGCTCAACTTGCGCAGGAGCGATATTTGTCCTGCGCAAGAGCGACAAATTTTCTTTACAAACGATTTTCATGATTTCAGCTTTACCGTTCATGCTTAATCTCTTAATCGTTTATTTACCGGTGAGGGCAGTCAAATCGACTACGTCGGTTTTCTGCATCGCCTGTTTCAACTCGTTCGATTCGGTGAAACGAACGCGCAGCTTTTTAATCTTCGCTGCGTTTACTTCCGCTTCTGTCGTCGAACTTTCAGTTTCCGCCGTTACTCTGAAACTGCCCATTTCGCCCAATTGAACGGTGTGGCTTGTGGACAATAATTCAGGAATAACTTTGAATAACTGATGTACCGCCATTTCGGCTTCCTTCGGGTTCAGAGTAGTTTCCTCAGCCAATTTCTTAGCTAATTCTTTTTCTCCGACCAGTTTGGTACTTTTAATTACGGGATACCATAATTTGGGAGCGCCCGGATTCCGGGGGTCCACCTTCTGCACTTTGTTATAAAAAATCGGCATAATACTTATTTTTTATGTTAATATTTAATAATCGTAAAACAAAAATCATCAATCTACAATCTGAAATCATCAATCTACAATCTAAAATCGTCAATCTACAATCTGAAATCGTCAATCTACAATCAACAATCTCTCCTCCCTCACCGCCCCTTTCCAAGGAGATTAGGGAAAGGGACAGCTTATTAAATAGAGTTGAGGAGGGGGCTTTTAGTAGCCCCAGTGAGTTATTAACTGAATTGTCATATTTCTCTTCAACAGCTAAAGTATTGGACTTAGCTATTTCCATTATATTTATATTTACGAAAAACCATTTCATCATCAACATTTAACTTTTACATTGTAAAAATTTTAACAAAAGTATAGTTTATTTTAATACATAATACAAAAAGTTAAAGTTTTAACATAATTTAACTTTTGAACTATGCTTACATTACCATTAAAACAGTTGAAAAACTGAACAATACAGGTCGATACGCAGATGGCGCAAATTTTTACAGATTCACAAGATTCACACAAATTTTGTCGCTAATGCACTTAATTTAGTATTGAAAATTATCGCAATGATGGACTTTTTTTATTCTGCATCAGTGGCTATTCCCATTTTTTGCATCAGGAACGTAGCGTTCATGTTTTGAGCGATTCCTTCCTGAATTTTGTAAGAGAAAATCAGGTTATCGTCATTTATTTCAGCCTCGAAACGGTAGTTTTTGACATTGTCGGGAAATTCCTTTTCCAAAACGCCGAGAACGAGGTCGTGAGTAGCGATTATTCCGTTACTGTTCAGCGTTATCAGCTGTTTAATCAATGCCAGCGAACCTTTTTGTTTGTCGATGGAGTTTGTTCCTTTGAGGATTTCGTCGAGGATGATAAGCAAAGTTTCGCCCGACTGCAGACGGTCGATAATCATCTTCAGCCGTTTCAGTTCGGCGAAAAAGTACGATTCGTTATTGTTCAGCGAATCGGCAGTACGCAGATTTGTAACGAGTTTACTCGGGAAAACGGTCATTTCGGCGGCGCATACCGGCGCTCCGACACAGGCAAGAACATGATTTACTCCGACCGTCCGCAGATAAGTACTTTTTCCCGCCATGTTCGCTCCCGTAACGACCATAAAAAAAGGACGTTTGCTGATATCCACATCGTTTTTCACACATTTGTCCCTGTGCAGTAGAGGATGTCCGAGCGCTTTTGCCTCGAAAGTATATTGTTCTGCAACAGTCGGATATACATAATCCGGATGATTGTGCGCAAATATCGCCAGCGAAGCCAGCGCGTCGAACTTTGCCAGCGCCGAAAACCACGATTCAATCTGTTTTCCGTGTTCGTCGATCCACTTTTCGATTTTGACGGCGTATTTCACGTTCCACATCAGCACAGGATTGAAAAAGAACAGAATGGGATACGAAAAAGCCAGCCCGAGACAATCGTAGTAATATTTCAAACGACCAATTGCTTTCGAAGCAGTATCGCCGGACGATTTCAACGGCGATTTCAGTTCATTGAGTTCAGCGGACGCAAAGTTTTCGTCTTCGATAATCCTGAACAAGGTCGCATATTTTCTCAACACATCAGTCTTCTTTTCAAACAGTTCGGAAATATGCTGTACTTTCTTCGACGGGATAAGGCTCAAAATGAAAGTCGCCGCCCACAACGCCCCGAAATATACCGACGCCACAATGTCCATCATGACTAAAACAGTCATCGCCAGATACATTACCGGAACGATATACACGCACAGATTCCAAAACCCGCTCTTATGAAACGACGAAATCTGTGAAAAAGAGGCGGAAAAGTTTTTCGTATCCAATTTGTCCTTTCCTGTCAACATACCTTTAATTGTATAGTGCAGAGTAAGTTCGTATTTGTCGTTCAGTTCCTTAATTGCCTGCTGTTGTTTCAATATCTGCTCTTTATTTTCGAAAGGCGACAGAAAAGTTTCCGCAAGCGTATTTGTCCCAAAAGATGTAACAGTCCGGTTGACAGACTGAAACAGTGAATTGTCGCCGAATATATCAAGGTCGGCAGCAAAACGATGTTTGACGTCGGTTTTATGTCCTGCGCCGTCGAAAGCCGAGAAATCGTAATCAAGACCGTTCAGTTCGTCAAGGAGATAGCGGAGTTTTGTTTCCGCATAATTTTTCTTTTGATACAGTCTGTCGTGATATTTCAGCAAAAACAGGAACGCCAACAATCCCGCCGACAGTACAGAAACCGTAGCCGCCGTATTGCTCCACAAAACATAAGCAAGCGCAATAACAAGCAAAACAAGCGCCAGCCGGAGCGTGCCGGTGCGAAATATTTTTTGCCGTAATATCTGCAATTCGCTTTCCTGCTCTTTTAATTGAGAATTGAGAATTGAGAATTGAGAATTGCCAGCGAGGTTGTTATTATACATCATAAAAGTCTTTGTTATCCACAATCAATGTGTTATAAAATTTATACATGTTTATTCCCAAATTCATTATCTTTTCCAAATGACTGTTCGCTACTTTTTCAAGTTCCAGTGTGCCGCCGAGTATTATCATTTCTTTCTTCTCGAATCGAACTCCCAACCTGTCATCAAGCATTACATTTCGCATACTTTCTGCAATTCCTGTTTCTTTCAAAAAATTATTTGGATGTCCTGCGGTACAAATAACAAGTCCTAACTTGATTCGCTTCATTTTCATTACCTTTTCTCCATCATGGTCATAGCCATAAGCATATCCAACGGAATAAACCCTGTCGAACCAGCCTTTCATTTTTGCGGGGCAATCGCTCCACCAAACCGGATAAAGAAAGACAATGCAATCAGCCCGCTCTATTTTCCGATGTTCTGCGATAACATCTTCGGATAAAGGAAGTTCCATCTTTGCAAATCCTTCTCTTTCATATTCTTCTTCCGTCATATCCGATTGAAATTCCATTTTGTATAAATCCGATATTTCAACTTGATGATTGCCCATTTGCAAAGCCTTCACCAAAGTTTGTAATACCTTATATGTGAAAGATTTATTGCTTGGATGCGCATAAATGATTAAGATATTCATCTAAAATTTTGCATGAATAATTAATACCCCGTATAGTTATCAGGCGTAATCGCTTTCAATTCTTTTCTGACGTTTTCGGAGACGTCCAGACCGTCGATAAACACTGTGATACTGTCCTTTGTGATTCCGGCGTTTCCTCTTGTCAGTTTTTTCAACTCTTCGTAAGGATTTTTGTAACCTTCGCGTCGCAGAATCGTCTGGATAGCCTCGGCAACCACAGCCCAGTTGTTGTCCAGGTCTTTTTGGATAGCGTCGGCGTTCAGTTGCAGTTTTTCCAACCCTTTGAGCAACGATTTGAAAGCCAGCAAAGAATGTGCTATCGGCACGCCGACATTACGCAACACAGTCGAATCCGTCAAATCCCTTTGCAGACGCGACAAAGGAAGTTTTGCCGCAAGATGTTCGAAAATGGCGTTTGCGATTCCCAGATTACCTTCGGCGTTCTCAAAATCAATGGGATTGACTTTGTGAGGCATCGCTGATGAACCTACTTCGCCTTCTTTTATCTTCTGTTTGAAATATTCCATAGAGATATACGTCCACATATCTCGGCAAAGGTCTATCAGTATGGTGTTTATCCTTTTTAGATTGTCGAACAGAGCGGCAAGATTGTCGTAATGTTCGATTTGCGTAGTCGTTTGCGACCTGTCGAGGGTTAAAATGTCATTGACAAAATAATTACCGAACTTCACCCAGTCGATATTCGGATAAGCGACTTTGTGAGCGTTAAAATTGCCGGTTGCGCCGCCAAATTTTGCTGAAAACGGCACGGTCTTCAACTGCACAATCTGTTTATTAAGCCTTTCGAGAAAGACTTTGATTTCTTTTCCCAACCGTGTCGGCGAAGCGGGTTGTCCGTGAGTACGCGCCAGCATGGGAACCTCAGCCCATTCCTGCGAATATTTCGACAAAAGCGCTGTAACTTTCGCGATATTCGGATAATAAACCTCGTTCACAGCGTCGGACAAACTGCATGGAACAGCGGTGTTGTTGATATCCTGCGAAGTCAGCCCGAAGTGGACAAACTCAATATATTTGTCCAATCGCAACGATTTCATCTCTTCCTTAATATAATATTCCACCGCTTTGACGTCGTGATTAGTAACACGTTCGATATCTTTTACCCGTTGGGCTTCGTCTTCCGAAAAATTGCGATATATATCTCTGAGAGCATTGTAAAATCGGACGTCAAAATCCTGTAACTGAGGCAAAGGTAACTCGCACAAAGCAATCAAATATTCAATTTCGACCACTATCCGGTATTTCATCAAAGCATATTCCGAAAAATAATTCGACAGTTCGTTGACTTTCGAATAATATCTGCCGTCAATCGGCGTAATTGTTGTAAGTGTATTAAATCTCATCATTTTATTAAAAAATTACGATTTGGGAGGCAAACTAAACAATCATTTTTGTCTGCCCTTTGTTCGCCCATGTCTGTATAAAATCAGGGCGCAAAGTTACTACATTTTTTGAAAACAAAACATACTAATCATGGAAAAATTGCAACAAATACAAAAAGTCCTCCTGACTTCGACACTTTTCCGACGCGTATTTTATAAAATTTTGCGTCACCGATTTGGGTGACGCATTGTCGAAGTCAGGAGATAAGAGATTGCAAAGCAGACCTTATTTCCCTTAAAAACACCTTAGTAGCCTACAATTACCATCCCATTCAACCTTATTTTCGAT
>JAISXV010000240.1 GCA_031270335.1 Prevotellaceae bacterium
GACGAAGCAATTGATTTGGTGAAAAAAGTGGCTAAAGCCGATTTGGTCGAATCGGGCGACTGGTCTCCTAATGAACATATCAACAGTTTGACGGGAGAAAATCTCGGATTTCAGTTGCAGGGCTGGAATGCCGGTCTTTTCGGGTTGGTTTACTTTGGGATTGTACATCAGGGAATTATACCGGCGCAGGACAATTGATATTGTTTGTAACATTTTTTATATTACTTTTGCATTTCTGAAATTAAAGAAAAATTAATGTTTGACTTAATAATAAGTATATGTGTGGAATAGTAGGAGCGTTTGATTTAAAACAGAGCGCAAACAGTTTGAGAACGCAGATATTGGCGATGTCGAAGAGAATCAGGCACAGAGGTCCTGACTGGTCGGGAATCTATTGTGGTGATAATGCGATACTTGCGCATGAGCGACTTGCGATTGTCGATCCGCAATCGGGGAAACAGCCGCTGTATTCGCCCGACGGCAAAGTGATTCTGGCTGTGAATGGAGAGATATACAATCATCAGGAAATACGCGACCGGCAAGCCGGTACGTACGATTTTCTTACGAAATCGGATTGCGAGGTGATTATTTCTTTATACAAAGAAAAAGGAGTCAATTTTTTGGAAGACATCAGCGGCATTTTCGCTTTCGCCCTCTACGACGAAGATACTGATAGTTATCTGGTTGCGCGTGACCCGATAGGGGTGATTCCACTGTATATGGGATGGGATGCAAAAGGCACATTTTATGTCGCTTCCGAACTGAAAGCGTTGGAAGGATATTGTAACAGAATAGAATCGTTCCCTCCGGGGCATTATTTATACAGTAAAGACGGTAAACTCACAAAATGGTATCAACGCGACTGGATGCAATACGATAACGTGAAAAACAGCACATTGGGTATTCAGGATTTGCAGGATGCTCTGGAAGCGGCTGTCCGGCGGCAACTGATGACCGATGTGCCTTACGGAGTGCTTCTTTCGGGCGGACTGGATTCGTCAATTGTGTCGGCAATAGCCAAGAAATATGCCGCCAACAGAGTCGAAACAAACGGAACTCAACAGGCGTGGTGGCCACAGTTACACTCTTTTGCGGTGGGACTGGAAGGCTCGCCCGATTTAGCCGCAGCCCGGAAAGTCGCTGACCATATCGGTACTGTGCATCACGAAGTCCATTTCACCATTCAGGAAGGGTTGGACGCTGTGCGCGACGTCATTTACCACATCGAAACGTACGATGTAACCACCGTTCGCGCTTCGACGCCGATGTATTTGCTGGCAAGGGTTATCCGTTCAATGGGTATCAAGATGGTGCTTTCGGGCGAAGGCGCCGACGAAATATTCGGCGGATATCTGTATTTCCACAAAGCGCCGAACGCTAAGGCTTTACACGAGGAAACAATACGGAAATTAGACAAACTGCATTTGTACGACTGTCTTCGCGCTAACAAATCGCTGGCTGCCTGGGGCGTCGAAGGGCGTGTTCCTTTCCTGGACAAGGAGTTTCTGGACGTTGCCATGCGTCTGAATCCCGAAGATAAATTAAGCGGTTTGAAAGGACGGATGGAAAAATGGATTTTGCGTAAAGCGTTCGAAGACTTGTTGCCCGAGAGCGTTGCATGGCGTCAGAAAGAGCAGTTCTCCGATGGCGTAGGATACAACTGGATTGACACGTTGAAGAAGATAGCATCGTCGCAAATCAGTGATGAACAGTTTTCCAAAGCCGCAGAACGTTTCCCGATTAATCCGCCGCTCTCGAAAGAAGAATATCACTATCGCGAAATATACGAAGAGTTGTTTCCGTCCGATTCGGCGGCAAAAACAGTTCCGTCGGTGCCGAGCATCGCATGCAGTACGCCGATTGCGCTCGAATGGGACGAAGCATTCAAAAACCTGATAGACCCCTCGGGAAGAGCGGTGAAATCGGTGCATAATGACGCATATTAAACCGGATTTAAGTATCTAAAAATTATTTTTAAAATATGAAAAAAAGATTATTAAAAACATCCATATTGACAATTGTCATAGCGTTATTGTTTGGATGTAGCGACAAGTTGGCGGACGATTTTGCGTCGCCGCCGGAGACCATGACCACAGGAGTTTACTGGTATTGGGTTAACGACAATATTTCGAAAGAAGGCGTTGTCAACGATTTGCATGCGATGAAAAAAGCCGGTATCAATTCGGTGTTTATCGGGAACATTGGCGACCAGCCGACTTCGCACGGTAAGGTGAAACTGTTTTCCGACGGGTGGTGGGAAGTGTTGCACGCTGCGATGAAGACTGCCGGTGAACTCGGTATCGAAGTGGGCATGTTCAATTGCCCCGGATGGAGCCAGTACGGCGGACCCTGGATTAAAGCCGAACAGTCGATGCGTCATCTGACGTCGTCGGAGATGCTGGTCACAGGCGGCGGAAAGGTGAACGTCAAATTGCCTGTCCCGCCGCAACTTTCGTTTTATAAAGCGTGGAGCAGCAAGTATGTCAATAACGAAGGCAAGACGCCGGATTTTCAGGACGTGAAGGTATTGGCTATTCCCGTTCCGGACGATTATCAACTGAATCTCTTTGATGTAGAAAACGCCAAAGTGACAACAGCCAATACAATCTCATTGAAAGATGCTTCACTCGGTAACCCTTCCCTCGACACGCTGCCGGATTCGCCGCGGCGGGCAAAATACGTCATGCCGAAAGGACGGGAAGCCTCTATTACGCTCAAATTGCCGAAACCGTACGAGGCTCGTTCGCTTGTCTTCTATCCTGCAAGTAACTGTAATGGCAAGGGCGAGTTGCAGGCAAAGGTGAACGGAAAATTTGTTACTGTCGTTAATTATGTCAATCGTTCTTCGGTCAGTCCTTTTATCGGATTTACGCCTTTTTCGACTACCGTTGTCGGATTCGACAAAGTGACGTCGGACGAATACCGTATCGTCTTTAACACCGACAGCGACGCCGCTATCGGCAAAATCGCCCTCTCGCCTACCGCCGTGCTTGATAATTATCCCGAAAAGACGCTTGCACGTATGTATCAGGGAGCAAATCCCCCATGGACGGAATATAAATGGACTTCGGTGAATGAAGTCCCCACCGGAAATAACAGCGAAACGGCAATCGTTCCCGCCACAGTCATCGACATTTCCGGCAAGATGCAGCCCGACGGTACGCTTGTCTGGGATGCTCCCAAAGGTAAATGGCTCGTCATGCGGATGGGGATGTTACCGAACGGAACGCTGGTTGCGCCCGTCTCGCCCGAAGGAGAAGGTTTCGAGATGGACAAGCTGAATCCGGCTTTTGTTCAGCATCATTTTGACAATTTTATCGGCGAAGTGTTGCGCCGTATTCCTGCCGAAGACCGTAAGACATTCAGCATTGTGGTAATGGACAGTTGGGAAAAAGGCGGTCAGGATTTTACCGATAATTTCATCGACAGTCTCCGTGCGCGTTACGGATATGACCCGCTGCCGTTTTTGCCCGTGCTGACCGGTCATCTTGTCGGCTCGCCCGAACAGTCCGAACGTTTCCTCTGGGACGTCCGGCAACTGGCTTCCGAAATGATCAGCGAAAATATCCGGCATTTCAACACCGTTTTCCACAAACACGGTCTCGATTCGTGGATAGAGAATTATGGCGACTGGGGATTCCCCGCCGAACCGCTGCTCTACGGGAAACATACCGACCGTGTCGGCGGAGAGTTCTGGCCCGGCAGCAGCGACATGCGATATATCGACATTGCCGCATCGTGCGCCCACGTCTATAACAAGCCGCGTGTGTATGCCGAAGCCTTCACCAGCGGAGCCGGATATCATCAATATCCGAGCGCTCTCAAGCAGGAAGGCGACGACGCGCTCGCCGCAGGTATGACACGCAGCATTCTACACGTGTATATCGAACAGGCTTATGAGGATAAATACCCCGGCATGGAATCGTGGTACGGAGTGGAGTTTAACCGTAAAAATACCTGGTTTCCGCACATCGACCTGTTTACCACTTATCTGAAACGTTGCGGATTCATGCTCGAACAGGGCTTGCCGGTTACCGACGTGGCTTACTTTATCGGCGAAGACGTGCCGGTAAATACCGGTCCTTTCGGTCTGAATCCCAAGGCTGCAAAGGATGGCGTCGATGTTCCCGTGTTGCCGGATGGCTATCGCGCCGATTATGTCAATTCCGATATTATTATCAATGCGATGTCGGTAAAGGACGGGAAGATTGTGTTGCCGCACGGGATTTCGTACAGTATCCTTGTGTTGCCACCGTTCAAGACCATGCGTCCCGAAGTGTTGAAGGGTATCGAACGTCTTGTTGCCGAAGGAGCGACAGTGCTGGGTGAAGCGCCGGAACGTTCGCCAAGTTATCAGAACTATCCCGACGCCGATAAGGAATTAATTGATATTGCAACCAAAATGTGGGGTGTGCCTGATGCCTCCCTCCCGCGTGGGGAGAGGTCTTACGGCAAAGGCAAAATTCTTTCGGGAATGACAATAGCCGAAGCGCTCAAAACGCTCAACATCGTTCCCGATTTCAAGACTGAAAACAAAGTGGTTTACGCTCATCGCACAACGCCCGACCGTGAAATCTATTTCGTCGCCAACCAAAGCGATAAGGCTATACAGATTTCGCCCGAGTTCCGCGTCGCCGGAAAACAGCCCGAACTATGGAATCCCATTAACGGGAAACGTCGCTCGTTGCCTGCTTATGAACTGAAAGATGCATCGACAATCGTTCCTTTGCAATTAGAACCTCGCGAAAGCGCGTTCATCGTTTTTTCCGGGAAAGGCAATCCGAAATCATCAGATATAAAGGACAATTTCCCGACGCCTAAAACGCTCGTCGAAATCACGACGCCCTGGACAGTGACGTTCGAATCGGACAAAATCAAACGCGGACCTTCCGAACCGGTCACGTTCGACAAACTGCAATCGTGGTCGCTGAATGATGATTTACGTATCCGCCATTATTCGGGAACCGCCGTTTACAACAACACATTCTCGCTCGACGTCAAACCAGCCGGCAACATCAGTATCGACCTAGGAAAGGTCGGCGTGATGGCGAAGGTGAAAATCAACGGCAAATACGTCGACGGCGCCTGGACATATCCTTATCGGGTGGATATAACCGACGTTGTAAAATCGGGCGACAATACCGTCGAAATTGAAGTGGTCAATACTTGGGTGAATCGCTTTATTGGCGAATCAGCGTTGCCAAAAAATGAACGTGTCGTGAAACCATTATATAATAATTGGAACACTTCCTCGAAATTGCAGGATGCAGGTTTGCTCGAAACGGTGAAGATTGTTTCGCTGTATTAAGTATGATTATATCCCACAAAGGTAATTAGTGTCGATTGCAGATTGATTTTGCTACCCTTTGTCTTTTCGACGAAGGGTAGTTTTTTTCAGACATTGTCCATCATATTTTTCGGGAACGATATTTCAAAACAAGCGCCTTTTGTGTTGGGAATTAGCGTTATTGTTCCGCCGAAACTTTCGATTATGCTTTTCGATATTGCTAATCCGAGACCTGTGCCGCCCGATTTTGTGGTGAAATTGGGATGAAACAGATTCTTTGCGACTTCGTCGGATACTCCGGCGCCGTTGTCGGAAATACTTATGACATAGTGTTTTTCTTTTCTTTCGAGGACGATGACGATTTCCGGATTCGGAATGTTTTCGAGGGCTTGCATCGAATTTTTCAACATGTTGGTTAAAACCCTCTGCAACTGTTCTCTATTGGCTTTTATCCAGTATTCTTTTTCGCTGTCGCTGTAACTGATTTTGACGCCGTTGTATCCCGAAAACAGTGATATTGCCGAAGATATCGCCTGCGACAAATCGACCGGTTCCAGTTCGACCTTGCCCATACGCGCAAAGTTCGAAAACTCCGATGCAATATACGACAGTATATCAATCTGTTCGAGAGTAGATTTGATGGCGGCGTCCATTTTTTCCTGCCATCCTTTGCGGTTTTCGTCCTTCATTCGCAATGCCAGCTGGATATTTAACTTCATTGGCGTCAGCGGGTTTTTGATTTCGTGAGCGATTTGCCGCGCCATTTCGCGCCATGCCGATTCACGTTCGTTTTCTGCCATGATTTTTGCGCTTTCGGCGAGTTCGGCAATCATGCGATTATATACTCCTACCAAGTCGCCGAGTTCGTTCTTTCCCTTATAATCAATTGGTTCGGGATGTTCGGCGAAGTTGAGTTTAGCCATTTTACGGCGCACCAAATCCAACGGACGAGTGATTTGATTCGATACAAACACCGCAAGAGCAATACCTATGACAATCAGAAAAATATAGATGTTCATTATTGCGCCGGTGAGAGAAAGCAATTCGGTTCTAAATTCGGCTTGATTGTTGAAATGCAATATATTAAGATAAGCGATAGCCTCGCCTTGCCGATTGTAGTAAGCTGTGTACGACGAAAAGTACGATATTCGTCCAATCCGTTCGGTGTGAATGAATTTCGACTGTTTTTCGGTAGAGAGAGTATGTAGAGCTTCTCTGTTCATTTTCTTGCCAATCAGTTTTTTGTCAAAGATTTCGTTTCGTGACGACACTAACAGATTTCCCGACAAGTCGTACATATTCAAGTCGGTGTTGAAAGCGTTGGACAAGACTATCAAAGTAGCTTCCAGACTGTTGTACATCTCCGGAACTATCTTTTTGACGTCGAACAAACTCTGGTCAAGCTCAATTATTGTCGATTGCATCTTGCTGTGTATCGTTTCGAGGTTTTTCTTTTCGCTTTGACTGATAATGTAGGCTAACATCGCTATGGTTAAGATAGTTAAAGCTCCGATTATCCCTGTAAGTATGACGACGGTTATTCGCCGGCGATAACTGTTTCTGCTTATCGAAATTTCCGGTTTCAAGCCGGTTACGCTCAGGAGGATAAATAACATAACGATAAAAATCACAAACGAATACGAAAATATCGACACCACTCCCGAATAACCGAATTTCGGGAAACTCAGAATCGCCACATTTCCGTCTTTGGTCTTGAAAGAATAATGCGAATATCCGTTTATTTCGAAGAAACCGTCTTTGTATCTCGAAGTCAACTCAAAACTGTAATCGTAATTCCCGACTTTGCTGACGCGTTTTCCGTCGGAATATTTGGCGTACGAGTAACCTTTTGCCTCATAGTCGATTCCGCCGGATTCAAATTGCAACAGTTCCGGATAACCAATTGACGATTCGCTTTCACGTTTCGAGTATAATTCCAGGAATAAAAACACGGTATCCTGCCCTTCAACAAATTTAAAATCACCAAGATAATGAATCCGTCCCCAATAATTGTTCATGAACCGGAAATGCGAACTGCCCAACAACGGATTTCCTTTGCTTTTCTCTTTCATGAAAAATTCGATACAATTTTCGGTTTTGTCTTCTTCCTTAATTTCCAGGATACTATGAGGATGACATACATGATATATCAATTCGTAACGTTGGAGATATCCTCTGAAATATTTAGCGGCAAAAACCTCATACAAATCCGTATTATCAAGTAAATCAGAGCATAATATTTTTTTAACGTACGGGTCGGTCGATATTTTCTGTTCCATATCTTTCAACAACATTTCCGCCGTCGGGTCGCTTTCGGTGAGAAGTCCTTTCGCCAACACTTCCCTTTGCTTGTGTTCCTTCTCTGTTGTATTGACAATCAGCGAGAAAGAAACGTATAATGAAATAAGCGCCGTCATCCCGACAAATGCGGACAATGTAAATCCCGGACGCGCTTTCCTCGAAAACAGGAAATATATGGCTATATACAATATCGTGATAATCAGGTTTTCGTACTTGAATTTCATCAGCAGGCACAATACCAGCAATGCAACGACGCCCTGTATAACAAGTTGTTTGCTCGATTTAAAGTTTTCGAACACGAAAATATGCAGATAAACAAGAAGGCAAAGTAGTGTAAAAACAAGCGCTAAAATAAAGTAAGCCAGGAGAGTATATACTGTTACATCGTTCATTTTATACACTTTGAACGATATTTCAGAATTGAACGCCAACGATTCGGTGATGTATAAAGTCGCACACAGAAACAAAGCAATCACAATTCCCGATAAGATAAAGAGAATCCGGTTGTTACGTAATTTTACACGCAAAGGTTCTTTTGCCGAAAACAAAATGGCGACAAATAAAAACAAAAACAAAAGATGCAACAGCAGGTCGCCCAGCGATGGCAAAATTTCCGAATCGGCATACAGCGAAGGCGTAAACAGGTATAAATCGCCTCTGAAAAAGCCCAAATTGTGAAAAATAAAAATTCGCAATCCCAACAGCAAAACAAAAGCAGGAAGCAGATACCAAAAATTTCGCTCGTATAACCGGCGATTGTGGAAAACGAACAAAATCAAAAAACAGCCGGAAATCACAGCCAGCCACCGGAAAAGTAATGATATTCCGGATGTTACTATCGTCGGCACATTCGAATTGACAACGAAAAGAGGAACTCCGGCGCTGTCTTTCACCGTAATACCGACGTCGCCCAAAGGCAGTATAATGATGTTTTTCGGAAAATCGAACGCCGGATTGATTTCGTTTCTAAGAAATTGATTTTGATAAAGATATTCTCTTGCAACCAGTATCAGCGTGATATATTTGAACGTTCCATGCCGGAACGCCTGCGCAACATACCAGCCGTTGCCGAAATACATGTATTTGGATTCTTCGGTAACATTGTCCAATTGCTCGACGGTAACAGGAAGATTATCCGACCAATAGATTATCCGTTCCGCCGGATTTCCGGTGTTCGACGAAACGTCGTCGGTTACAAAAATGAAAACGCCTTTTTCATGCAATTTTTTTTGGAGGATACTGTCGAAATTCGGAGCAACACTGTCGGAACAGCCGGAAACTGCACGTGCAATGATTTCTCCACTCTCATTTTGAAGATTTTGCAGCATCTTCTCTATCGTGCCGACGTTGTTTACCGAAACGCCTTTTTCGAGACTGTTCGTGGTGAAATGCGAAATCAGAAAGAATACCGCACACAGCAGAACGGCGACGAATATTTTTATGAGGCGTTTGTTTTTCATTTGATATTTAATTGTTTGCGGATATTGTCGATATTGACGTTATTGATGTATCGCGGAATATTGTCGTAGATTTCGTGGAATCCGAACCCTCCGGTTATCATTTCGGTTATGGCTTTTTCTTTGCTTATGTTTTGAAACACAATCCTGTACATCGCAACGATAAGTCCGGTTCTGTCGGAACCGTGATGACAGTGTATCAGGATTGCGCCTTGCCGGTTTTTGATTATCCTGAGCGCCGATACGACGTCGAAATCGTTGGCATCGTGAGCGTTCATCTTTATTCTGTGCAATCGCAGATTTGTTTTTTTGGCGTGTTTTTTGTCGGAATGCCAGTATCGTAAATTGAGAATCTCTTTGATTCCGTCTTTTTCCAGCGCTTCAAACTGTTTTCTGTCAGGTTGTTCCGAACGGTAAACGCCTTCATCGACTTTATACAGGTTGAGCAATCCACAATCGTCTATCTTGACTGCCGGTTGCGAAAACAATAACACCGAACATGTTACACAAAACAACAACAGAACAACTCTTTTCATAATTTTACATATCGTTTATAGACAGTTTTTTATATTCGACATGGAAGTCAGGATATTTTTTAGTTATAGTAGCGGCTTTTTGTTCAAGAAGTTGCAGGTTTATTCGTTTTTCATTTCGTTTTACTTCGTAGAATACGAGTTTTTTCTCAAATTCGTTCACTGCTACAATATCAATTTCCGATTCACCTTTTCTATCCCAATAGCCTTCAATTGCAGAAAATTGTCTGGAATCTATAAGTTTTGCACGAAAATATTTTTCCAATATCAAACCGCTATAAGTTTCATAATCTCGTTCCACTATGTTCCTGACATACTCCAAATTACCTATTTCGATGGCGCTGCGATACTTATATATAAACCGGAACCAAAAATTCAGAAAATTGTCTTCGATAACATATTTGTTATACCTGCTACCGCCGTTTGCTCCAAAAGGACGACGACGTTTTATCAAACCGTAATCTTTCTCCAGTCTGTCGAGATATCCGCCGACAGGGATTTGCAATGTGCTTTCCATATCGCCTCTGTCGGTCTTGGAACTCGCAATGAGCGAAAGAATTGAAAAATAATTTCCATACTCCTTTCCAAATTCGTCTATCAGAACAGCTTTGCCTTCGTCGAGGAAAAAAGAGCTTTCGCTGAAGATGACGTCAAATATCTTTTTTTTGGTAAAAGCGCGATTGATAACAAGTTGCTCGATATATTTGGCAATGCCGCCGGTTATCATATAAAAAGTCAACAAATCTTCGTTACTGTATTGTGGATGACAGTCATGTAAAATTTGCTTTATAGTGTTGATGGCAAATGGTTTGACAATCATTTTTGCGGTGATTCGCCCGAAGAGTGGTTCTTTGGAGTTTTCGAATATTTTTGTCATCATAGAATAGATTGAACCACAAAAAATTACGTTGATTTTACTGCTATTTTTGTACGAATCCCATATATTCTGAATATCGCTGAAAACAGAAGGATTGATAGATGCAAATTCTTGAAATTCATCTACTATCAAAGTAAAATTTTCGGTCTGCGACTGCATCATCAACGTTTTGAACAATGCGGCAAAACTTTGAAACGTACCAAGCGATATTGCAAGTTTTTCCTCTGTTTCGCGTGTAAATTCTTCGCACAAAAGAACTTCGTTTTTCTTTGCGACAAAAAAATAGAGTACAGGCGTCGATGTGAATGTATTTTTTAGGAGAGTAGTTTTACCTACCCGTCTTCGTCCCAAAAGCATGGTCATTTGAGCGGCGACAGAAGAATTTTTCTCATATTTTCTCAATATCGCTATTTCTGTATCTCTGTCATAAAACTTCATAATAATTTTATTATAAGATAATTAAATCATACAATTTATTGCTTTTTAACCTCGTTTATCGCAACCGCCGTTACAGTAACCACCGTTGCAATAACGAGTGCAAAGATAAAACATTTATTTAGAACAAAGGTAAAAAAGCGCAAAAATTACACAAATCTCAGTATAAATGCAGTAAAAATCTATCCTGTTAAAAAAAAATTTTTAACGTATAATTTATTGAACAACATTGTGAAAGAAAAAAAAGTAATAGTGATAAAGAAAAAAAATTGTTATTCTAAAAAATAAATTTATTACTTTTGTCTTTGTTATTTAATTTATAGAAAATATTTATTGTGTATATGAAACTTTTTTTCTCAAATATTGCTTTAAAATGCCGGGTAGTTAACTACTTTGGAACACTTTTTGTACACACACACACACACACACACACACACACACGCGAGGCGCAAATTTAACAAAAAAAATAATAGAATTATATATAACCGTTCAATGTTTTGTCATTTCATTGATCGGTTTTTTTCATATTTGTCAAACCATTCAAAAAAAGGAGGTTACATAACAAGATAGTAATAACAGATGCATGGCGTTAAGGCATAAGATGCCGGAGGACGCCCAATTATTTAAAATTATTTATTTATTAAAAAAAAAGTATAAACTTACTAAATGTTAATTCTATGTACAGAGATTATGTAAAAAGAAGGGATTTATCCCATTTATTGGTAAGACCGCTAAAAATTTTATCTATGGTTTTACTTATGTTTAGTTTAGGTGTTTTGAGCGCTAATGCGCAACAATTCACCGTTACCGGAATCACATCTGATGAATCCGGTGAGGCATTGGCTGGCGTAACTGTTGCCGTAAAAGGCACGAGTACGGGAGTAGCAAGCGATAACGACGGAAAATATTCTATCACTGTTCCCGGAAGGGATGCGGTTTTGGTATTTTCTTACGTCGGATACAATCAGCAGGAAATTCCCGTTGGCAGCCAGACTGTGATAAATGCACAGTTAAAATCGGATACCGAACTTGAAGAAGTTGTTGTCACAGGTTTGGGTATTACGAAAGAGGCTCGCGCTGTGGGCTATGCGGTAACTTCGATTAAAGCATCCGAGTTGACCAAAGTAGGAACGCCGAATTTTGCCACCGCACTGTATGGAAAAGCTCCGGGTGTTCGCATCCAGCAAGTACAGGGAGGCAGTATTGCCGGCGTATCTATCACGGTGCGCGGATTGAGTTCTATTACCGGAAGCACCCAGCCTCTGGTAGTGATGAACGGAGTGCCGATTCGTAACGGAGGTACAGGTTCGGGTAATGAAGCTACCTTTGCCGAGTTTGGCGCCGAAGGACGTATTCGTGGTAATGGATTAATTGACATTAACCCCGAAGACATCGAAGACCTCACTATTCTGAAAGGCGCTGCCGCTACCGCTCTCTACGGTTCGGAAGCTGCCAATGGCGTAGTGATGATCACAAGTAAACGCGCCAGAAAAGGTGAAGGACTCACGGTTGATTTCAATGCTACACTGACGTCAAACAGAGTGGCATACGTTCCAAAACTGCAAGACCAGTTTGGTCCCGGCAGCGCTGTCACGGACTATAACGCAGACGAAAAGCAAACCGGAGGATTCTCGAAAGTAACCTACAACGGACAAATTTACGAACGTCCGTCGTTTGGCAAGGGTTTTTACAGTAAAGGACAATGGGGTCCGGCTTATGACGGACGAGATGTACTGTACTGGGACGGCAAAGTGCGTCCATATAACGCCTACTCCGGCGACCCGTGGAAAGAATTGTTCCGAACAGGTTTCAATGAGAACTACAACCTCGCTATCAACTACGGAAGCGAAAAAGCGTCCACCCGTTTTTCTTACACTTTTAATCATGAAATTCCCAATGCTCTGGTCGGAAATTATGTAAAGCATAACTTCAATCTGACCGGAACGCTGAATATTTCAAAGAATATCAGTGTAGATTATTCGGCTAACTATGTCGTTCAGAAGATAAAGGACCGTGCCGGAAGCGGCAGGAACGCCTTGGGACTGTATATGTCATCTGCCGATGCATTCGGCTCGTTTATGGATATCGAATTGATGAAAAAATGGTATAAAACGAGTCTCGGATACAGAAGGACACATCTGGGTGGCGACAGAACCCTTACTCCTGACGAAGTATTTATTGTTGACAGCAGGGACGATACGGAAGTTCGAGGCTTATCCGAATTATTATGGGACAACTACGAACGACGCATGAACGAAACTTCAAACCGTCTGATTGCAAGCATTGCCCCGCAATGGAAAATCGTTGACTGGTTGACCTTGCGCGGACGTATGTCCACCGACATCACCGCCGATAAGGAAGATTACAAACAGGCTACGGAACGTCCTCTTGCCTATTTCGATCCGAGCGGAAGTTACTCCGTCACTCAACGCCGGTACGATATTATGTATGGCGACGTCATGTTGTTGGTGAATAAAAATTTGGTCAGCAAATTGGACTTGTCGGTAAACCTCGGATGGCAGGGACGCTACGAAAACATGCTGAACATCAGGTCATATACGGATGGCGGTCTGGCAGCTGAAAACTGGTTTGCTTTGCAGGCGAGCCGTTATCAGGCAAGAACCGATTATCAGACACAGGAACTCTTGAAAACGGCTTATGTCGGAACAATAGGGCTATCGTGGGATAACTATCTGTATTTGGACATAACAGGACGTCAGGAAAAAACATCAACCTTGCGTGAAGGGAATAATGTTTATTTCTATCCTTCGTTCAGTGGCAGTTTCATCTTTACGGACGCCTTCAGAGACGCGCTTCCTCAATGGTGGAACTATGGCAAAATACGTACATCTTACGGTATTGTAGGTAATGCGCCCAGCGTATATCAGGCTAACGTTGTGTATGAACAACAATCCGGCAATGGTTTTACATACAACCATATTCCGGGAACACTCGGAAATGCTGACCTTGTGCCTGAAACTACGAAAGAATTTGAAGTCGGACTTGAAAGCAAATTCGCCAAAAACCGTTTAGGTTTCGAATTGACTTATTATACCCGAAATATCGAAGAAATGCTCTTGGAAACGCCAATGGCAAATTCGTCGGGCGCAAGCAGAATGTGGTTTAATGTCGGTTCGATGAAAAATACGGGCGTGGAACTCAATCTGTATGGCACTCCTGTCCTAAACAAAGATTTCTCATGGAATACCACAATTAATGTGTCGCGTAACTACAATGAAGTAACTTACCTGATTGATGGAGTTGATTTCATTCAGAATGCCGGATGGGGTGGTGACGCCGCTTTATTGCGTTCATACGTAGGACGTCCGATGGGCGATTTCTATGTACAAACGGCAAAGAGAGACGCCAACGGCAACAAATTGATAAACGACGATGGTCTCTATATCAATGATGCTGAACGGGCGCGTGCAGGAAACGCCATGCCTGTGGTAATAGGCGGGTTCATCAACCAGTTTACTTACAAGGATTTCTTCTTTGATGTACTGATTGACTATTCTATAGGCGGTAAAGTCTTTAATGAGACATACCATTACGCATCAGGTCAGGGATTGACGGAAAAAACACTCGAAAACAGGACAACTGAAAGAGGCGGTTTGTCGTACTATTTCCCCGGAAATGACAACGGAGGAAAAGCTGTCGCTATATCATCCGGTTCAACATCCGGACCGAATGGCGAACGAGTATATCAAAACGGCGTGATTCAGGAAGGAATCGTGGAAAGTACCGGGCAAAATAATCAACAGATAGTACCTGCCGACAAATTGTATGCCAACACTTATGCCTGGGGAACAAGTGGAACGCAATATACCGGAGAAGTTTCTATTTTTGACAAGACGTATGTAAAAGTGCGTGAAATAGCCATTGGCTACACTTTGCCAAAATCAATCTCCTCCAAGTTTATGTGCAAACGCTTGCAATTGTCGGTATTCGGGCGCAACCTGTTCTATATTTATAAGGCAATGCCCGATTATGATGTTGAATCAAGCGTTGGCACGAGTTGGACAAATCAGGCTCAGATAGGCGGTTCTACAGCTCCAATGCGCAGTTTCGGAATCTCGTTAAGAGCAAGTTTTTAATTTAAGTCGAATTTTTAAAAAGATTGAAACATGAAAAAAATAATATTTTTTATAACCATTGTATCCGTAATGTTAGGAACCAATGGATGCACAGACGAGGATTATAACGACAAATTTCTTGATCCTACAAAAGTAACAGTCGCAACGGTTCCGAACTTGATGACCGGCGTCTTTCTGCGTGCAGTTGATTACAATACCTACGGTTACTACCGGTATTTCGCTTTTGAACCGATATTTATCGGCAAATTTGCTCAGACATTCGGATATGGCGTAAGCAGTACGATGTATGTACCCGGTTGGGAAGGTTATGCCGAAAGTCAATTTGGCGCTTTTTACAATTGTATGGCAGATTACTCGAAACTCTTAGGCGAATATGATGCATTAAGTGATGCTGATAAAGTGACTTACGAAGCTTTTAAACTGGCTGCCATGGTACATTTGTACGACTGGACGCTGGCATGTGTGGATATGTTTGGCGACATGCCGTTCTCCGAAGCCTGCAAATTGCCTATCACATTTGATGTGGCAAATGCACATGCAGCTTATGACAAAGCAGAAGACATTTATTCGACTGTGATGGACGAACTGAAAGCCGCAGCATCGCGATTTAACAGTAGCGACCTGGTAAAGTACGTGTCGTTTGCTAATCAGGATTATATTTGTCAAGGCGACTTCGGTAAGTGGACGCGTTATGCCAATTCCTTGCGTTTACGCGCTGCTATCCGTATTTCACAACACGGTGATTTGACTGCAAAAGGCAAAGAAACGATTGCGGAAATACTTGGAAATCCGACACAGTATCCTCTGGTCGAAACTAATGCCGACAATATCTTTCTCCGTAATGACAAGTCGGGCAGTTTGAACTTGAACCCGGGTGGATGGGACTGGACTTCGTGCCGTCTTGCTTCCGGCGCTATCATCGACCGTATGTTAAAGAACGGTAACTATTACGAAGGCGCTCCGGCTACAGCAGGTAAATATGTGGAAGGAACAGACGACCCGAGAGCTCCATTGCTCTTTACTCTACGTTCCGGCGAGGAAGGCGAAAATCCGCAAGACTACAATTATACGCATGTACTTGCAGGGGAAACAAAAAATCTGTTTTTCTTCGGAACAAGTTTTGCGAGAGAAGTGCCTCCTTATACGGGAAGTCCTTATTCGGAGATTGTAGATCAGGGTTTCTTCCGGAACAATGCAAATTTTGAGCATGTTCAAATAACTGCCGCCGAAGTGCTGTTCTGCAAAGCCGAAGCTTATCATCGCGGCTGGGGAGTAGCTCAAAGCGACGCCGAAGCTGAGAAATACTTTAAGGAAGCTATGAAGCAATCCATCCAGTTGTATTACCACTGGAATGAGACAAGCGAAGAGCCGACAACACAAGCTATTCCAACGCCAAGCAATGCTGCTATTGACGCTTATGCCGCCGCCAGATGGACGTCGAGCATTAATCCGGAATTTCCTTACGACGCCGCTGATCCTAAATCGGACGCTATCCTGACGCAGAAATGGCTACACTGGAGTATTTTCTTCCCGCGTCAATGCTGGAGTCAGATTCGCCGGACAGGTTTTCCGAAACTCATCTACCCGAACAGTGGCGACGCAGTGTTGCCATGGGCTCCCGACAGATGGAGATATCCGGTAGGCGAACGTAGCTACAACCAGAAATATCCGGGCGAAGATGTTGATACTTATTACAACAAACTTTTCTGGGCTGATCCGAAAGGAATGCGTCATTCCGTTAAAAACGGTAATACGTGGACAGATCAATATTGATCAAATCTACTTTCCGGACATGCCGGAATAACAATTAATCAAGAGGCTGCTTATTTTTTAAGCAGCCTCTTCTATATGGCGAAATCTGAACAATGCCGGAATAACAGTCAGAAATGCTTATACTTATGCACTTTATGGCAAATCGGTCAAACTTTAGACATCCGTCTGGTGCCGCTGAACGAAATCAATAAAATCCCCATGCCGAACATGTTATTTCCGGATGAAGAATCGACACTTTCGCCCGAGGCTTCGGGAGAAGTGAGCATTTAATAACCACAGAGATCACAGAGGTCACAGAGGAAAAAATAAACTCTGTGTCCTCTGTGTCCT
>JAISXV010000260.1 GCA_031270335.1 Prevotellaceae bacterium
ATCAGTCCGAGACTTGCAAGCGAAGTTCTTGCGGTTGGCGTCAATGGTCAAACGAGAGATTTGACCCGTCCGATAGACGAAGACGCTGAAATTAAACTGTATAAATGGGACGATGACGAAGGAAAACGAACATTCTGGCATTCGTCGTCGCATCTTATGGCTGAGGCTTTGGAAGCCACATTTCCGGGAGTCAAGTTCGGAATCGGTCCGAGCATCGAAAACGGGTTTTATTACGACGTCGATTTGGGCGAACACATTATCACAGAGGCAGATTTGAAGAAAGTCGAGGATAAGATGCTGGAATTTGCACGTGAAAAACAGCAATATGTCCGTCGTGATGTGAGCAAGCCCGAAGCATGGCAAACATACACCGAAAAAGGCGACGAATATAAAGTTGAATTAATCAACGATTTGCAGGACGGAACAATCACGTTTTATACGAACGGGAATTTCACCGATTTGTGTCGCGGTCCGCATTTGCCAAGCACCGAGCCGATTAAAGCAATCAAACTCACCGCAATTGCAGGCGCATACTGGCGCGGTAACGAAAAGAATAAGATGCTTACGCGTATTTACGGCATAACCTTTCCCAAGAAAAAACTGTTGGACGAATATCTTGTCATGCTCGAAGAAGCAAAAAAACGTGACCATCGGAAAGTCGGTAAAGACTTGGAACTGTTTACGTTTTCACAGAAAGTCGGTCAGGGATTGCCGTTGTGGTTGCCGAAAGGAACAGCCTTGCGTGAACGTTTGGAAACTTTCCTGCGAAATCTGCAAAAGAAAGGTGGTTATCTGCAAGTTATCACCCCGCATATCGGGCAGAAGGAACTGTACGTTACTTCGGGACACTATGCAAAATACGGAGCCGATTCGTTTCGACCGATTAAAACCCCGCAGGAGGGCGAGGAATTTCTTTTGAAACCGATGAACTGTCCTCATCATTGCGAAATCTACAAGAGCAAACCACACTCGTACAAAGATTTGCCGATACGGCTGGCGGAATTTGGCACAGTCTATCGTTATGAGCAAAGCGGTGAATTACACGGATTAACAAGAGTGAGAGGATTTACTCAGGACGACGCTCATATTTTCTGCCGTCCCGACCAGTTGAAGGAAGAGTTTTGCAAAGTGATCGACATCGTGCTGTATATCTTTAAAATACTGAAGTTTGAAGATTACATTGCGCAGGTATCGTTGCGCGACCCCGACAACAAAGAAAAATATATCGGTTCGGACGAAAACTGGGAAAAAGCTGAAAATGCGATAATTGAAGCCGCCGCAGAGAAAGGTCTGAAAACGGTTGTCGAAAAAGGCGAGGCGGCGTTCTACGGTCCCAAACTTGATTTCATGGTTAAGGACGCTATCGGCAGGAAATGGCAGCTGGGAACGATACAGGTCGATTATAATCTGCCCGAACGTTTTGAACTCGAATACGTTGGAGCCGACGATAAACGTCATCGTCCTGTGATGATTCACCGGGCGCCATTCGGTTCGATGGAACGTTTTGTCGCTGTGCTGATTGAGCATACCGGCGGCAAATTTCCGCTCTGGCTCATTCCCGAACAGGCGGTCATATTGCCTGTAAGCGAGAAATATAACGAATATGCCCACAAACTCGGCGAGGCGCTCAACGAAAAAGATGTGCGCTGTACGGTTGACGACAGAAATGAAACTATAGGTAAACGTATCAGGGAAAATGAGTTGAAACGCATTCCATATCTGTTGATTGTGGGCGAAAAAGAAGAACTGTCGTGGACGCTTTCCCTGCGACGTCAAGGCGAAGGCGACAAGGGCATGTTTACTTTCGAAGAATTTATTGATTTGATTAAAAATGAGGTAAACAAAGAATTATCTGTCTGATGTGAAGTAGAAAAAATGAACATAAGGATATAATTTTCGTTTTTTTTAAAAATTATTGAGTTATGGAAGAGAATAGTCGGAAAAGAATTGGAAAAAGAATCGAAGAATTGCGGTTGATGAAAGGAGTTACCAAGCAGGCGCTTGCAAAATTGACTGATATTTCTTCGGCAAGCGTCACTCGAATCGAAGCCGGACGTCATTCGGTCGGTATCGACACTTTGGCTAAAATTGCCAAAGTGCTGGACGCAAGGCTCGAAATCGTTGAAAACGGGCAACTTAGAGTCGAAGACAACGCTTGGAAAACCGAGCGGGAACGAATTTTGATACAACTAAAAAATATCAGAATCGAAAAAAACTTACGACAGCGTAAATTCGCTGATATACTCGGAATAGCGTGCTGTAACATGTCGATGATCGAATCGGCAAAACGTTCGACCGGCAGCGAAATCGTCGCACAGATTGCCCGTCTGCTCAATTGCAGTCTGGAAATCGTAACAAACAGCGAACGTAAAACTATGACTGTCAAGAAAATCAAGAACAGCAAAAAACTGTCGCAGGCAGAAATCGATTTTCTGAAACAGAATTACCGGGAGCCGCTCTCTTTTATGACAAAACAGCTCGGAAGATCGGAAATTGACATAAAAAGTCATTTACAAAAACTAAAATTGCGACTCAGATAATGATTATATCAAGATAAAAATATGGAGACAAAAGAAGTAAGGAACAAAGCAGGGAAACCGTTTATCATCGCTAATCCGATATACGATACGGTGTTTAAAAGGTTGATGGAAAATCAACGTATAGCGAAATTTTTTCTTAGCACTGTACTTGGACAGCAGGTTGAAGACATAAGAGTTCTACCGCAGGAGTTCACTTATAGACGCAGTGCGACAAAAATGTCGGAAAAACCGAAAAATGTTGAGGAAAAAGGAGGAGATATCGAATATTATTCCATATTCCGGTTAGATTTCATGGCTACCGTTCGTGAAAGCGATGGTACACATAGCAAAATATTGATAGAACTCCAGAAATCATGGGATAACATTGATGTAAAGCGTTTTCGTAAATATCTTGGGGAGCAGTATATAAGGGTGGATTATATAGACGGAAAGGAAACAATCCTTCCGATTACAATAATCTATATTTTGGGAAACAATCTTGCCAAAATAAAGAGTCCCTGCTTCAAAGCCGTATGCGATAAATACATCGACCTGATAGAGAACAAGCCAATTGAGGAAAAGTCGGATTTTGTAGAAAACGTTATTCATGACTGTTATATCATTC
>JAISXV010000275.1 GCA_031270335.1 Prevotellaceae bacterium
CAATGATAACCGCAAAGGCAGTAGCCAAAGCGACCATCCACAACGGAACTTCGACCGGCATAATCAGCGGAATAAGCATTCCCGATACCAAAAAGCCTTCGTTGATTTCGTGTCCGCGAGCCTGCGCAAAGGCAAACTCAATTCCCAAGCCAACTATGTAAGAGACAAGGATTATCGGTAACACTCTCAGGAAACCGAACCAAAATGTCGCAAGCAAAGTCTGAGTTTCGCCTGTCGCCTTAAAATACTGATAACCAGTATTCCACATTCCAAACAGCAGACAGGGTACAAGCGCAAACACCACGACCGACATTGTACGTTTCATGTCCACGCTGTCGCGGATATGGCAACCATTGGTCGTAACTGTCTTGGGTACAAACAGAAACGTTTCGAATCCTTCAAAAGTAGAATGAAATTTGCTCAATTTACCGCCCTTTTCAAACGAGGGCTTTATTTTGTCGAGAAATCTACGTAATATTTTCATATTGTAATTGTTATCAAATTTATCAACTCATTTCCTTTATCATCAGATTGATTCCCTTACGGAGTATCGCCTGCACTTCGATTTTCGATGTACAAACAAACTCGCACAGAGCCAAATCTTCTTCAATGACCTCGTAGATACCGAGTTGCTCCATCTTATCGACATCTTCTGCCAAAATCGCTTTCAGCAGGTAAACGGGATAAATGTCCATCGGCAAAACTTTTTCGTACTGATTTGTAACGACAAAGGCGCGTTCTCCGCCGTTCAGGTTTGTATCCATATCGTACAATCTGTTGGGCGTCAGCCATGAAAAGTAGGATTTCGATGCGCTGAATTTCTTGAATCTCGGCATTGCCCATCCTAAAAACTCGTAATCGTCGCCTTCGGGGATGACGGAAATCCTGTTGCCGTAAAATCCGATGTAACCGTCTTTCCCAATGCTTGTTCCGGTCAAAACATCGCCGCTGATATATCTTGGATTTTCGCTGTTGTCAATCAAGTTTTCCAGCGCGGTTATCGAAGCGCCGGTTATAATCTTGTAATATTGAGGACGTTTTACTTTGGAACCACAGAGAGCGACGATTTTTTCGGCGCTGTACGTTCCTGTGGAGAAAAACCGTCCCAGTATTGCGACATGCTGAGCGTCAACAGTCCATACGACTTCGCCCTTGTTTATCGGGTCGATGTGATGTATCTGGACGCCAACGTTTCCCGCAGGATGTTTGCCTGTAAACAACGTTATTTCGGCGTTTTTGATTTTGTTGAGTTTCGAAGCCAAATCGTCGGCGTCTAATCCCAGATAGACTTTGCCCTCAGTGAGTTTCGCTAACACGTCGATTCCTTTCTGGAAATATTCTTCCTGCCCTAAAAGCAGAAAAGCCATGTCCACCGTTAAAGGCGCTGTGTCTATGCCTGATACGAATATCGACTTCGGCTTGTCGGCAGGATTGGCGATGATTCCATAAGGACGCTGTATCACAAATGACCAGTAGCCTGCTTTCAACATCAGTTCAATGATTTGCTCACGACTGTTCAACAACTCTTCCGTGATTTTGTACTTTTCCGACACATTTTTGGCGTCGGACTTAATAACGACTTCGAGCAGTTTCCGGCGTTCTCCCCTGTTGATGGCTTCAACTGTGCCGCTGACAGGCGACACAAACTGTATTTCAGGTTTATATTTGTCGAAAAAGACAGGTGTTCCGGCTTTTACCTCGTCGCCCTGCTTTACGCATAACCGAGGCGTAAGACCATGAAAATCTGTCGGTTTCACCGCATACGCCGAAGACTCCGGCGCTGTGCTCAACACTTTCTCCGCAGAACCTTTTAGCTTGATATTAAGCCCTTTTCGGAATTTTATTATCTCTGACATCTGTTCCATTAATTTTTATTAAAAATCCGTGCAAAGATACACTAAATATTTTTTATCAAAAAAATTTTGAATATCGGGTGGGGTTGTACGACAAAATTACCGAGGCAAACAAGCATTGTTCTTTCACCTTGCTCCTGTAGATCCGAATCCTCCGGCGCCTCTGTCGGAATCGGAGAGCGAATCTGTTTCGTCCCATTCGACCTGCTCAAAACGCGACACAATCATTTGCGCGATTCTTTCACCGGGAACGAGTTCGAAATCGGTGTTTGAAAGATTTATCATAATGATTTTGATTTCGCCCCGATAGTCGGCGTCGATTGTTCCGGGAGTGTTGACAAGTGATATTCCGTGTTTTATCGCCAGACCGCTTCGAGGACGAATTTGCGCTTCGTAGCCCTGCGGCAATTCGATGAACAAACCCGTAGGAACAAGCGTACGTTCAAGCGGCTTGATTACTTGCGGTTCGGTGATGTTTGCCCGCAAATCCATCCCTGCCGAGTACGGAGTAGCGTACTGCGGCAGGGCATATTGTGATTTGTTTATTATTTTTACTTTCATGTCGTTTAATCAGCTAAAAACGGATAAGAATAATCTGTGGCGGGCGTCAGCGTTTCCTTTATTGTTCTTGGATTTACCCAGCGCAACAAGTTCAAGTGACATCCAGCCTTGTCGTTTGTACCCGAAGCTCGTGCGCCTCCGAAAGGTTGCTGTCCGACGACTGCGCCCGTAGGTTTGTCGTTCACGTAGAAATTCCCGGCGGCATATCGCAGTTTGCATTTCGCTGTTTCGATTGCATAACGACATTGAGCGAATATTGCTCCCGTCAGCGCGTAGGGCGATGTTTTGTCGCAGAGTTCGAGCGTCGCTTCAAAATCGGCGTCTTTATATACGTATATTGTCAATACCGGTCCGAATATTTCTTCTTCGAGCGTAACAAAATGCGGGTCGGAGGTAACTATCACTGTCGGACGGATGTAGTATCCTGTCGATTTGTCGCTTTCGCCTCCGGCGATGATTTCGGCTTTGTCCGATTCTTTTGCTTTGTTGATATAAGATGCGATGCTGTCGAAGGCTTTTTCGTCGATAACAGCATTGACGAAATTGCTGAACGTTTCGGGCGCGCCCATTTTCAGTTCATTGGTTTTTAATGCCAACTCGTCTTTCAGTTCAGCCCACAACGATTCGGGAATGTAAGCCCTCGAAGCGGCGGAACATTTCTGTCCCTGAAACTCAAAAGCGCCACGTATTAAAGCCGTCAGCAAGGCTTTTCGGTCAGCCGATGGATGTGCGAAGATAAAATCTTTTCCGCCTGTTTCGCCTACAAGTTTCGGGTATGACCTGTATTTTGTCAGATTTTCGCCTGCGGTTTTCCACATCCCGTTGAACGTCCTTGTCGAGCCGGTGAAATGTATTCCTGCAAAATATTCGCTGTTCAACACGACGTCGCTTATCACCGCGCCCTGTCCGGGGACAAAATTGATTACTCCGTCGGGCAATCCTGCTTCCTGAAAGATTTTCATCAGATAATAGTTCGAAAGTATGGCTGTAGTTGCCGGTTTCCAGACAGTTACGTTGCCCATCAACACCGGCGACGCGTTGAGATTACCCGCTATCGAAGTGAAATTGAATGGCGACACGCAATAAACGAATCCTTCCAATGCACGATATTCGAGCCGGTTGATCGCCTGCGTGTTCGAATCGGGCTGCACCGAATATATCTCCGATGCAAAATGAACGTTAAACCTCAAAAAATCAATCAACTCGCAAGCGGAATCGATTTCCGCCTGATAAGCGTTTTTGCTTTGTCCGAGCATTGTCGCCGCATTGACAAGATAGCGATATTTGCCCGCAAGTAACTCGCACGCACGCAATAAAACCGCCGCACGTTCTTCCCAGGGTAATCGTGACCATTTCGTGTGCGCTTCCATTGCCGCATCAACAGCCATAGCGACTTCGGCGCTTCCTGCCTTGTGGTATGTCGCCAAAACATGAGAGTGATTATGCGGCGTCACAATCGTCCCAACATTTCCTGTACGGACTTCTTTTCCACCGATAATCAACGGAATATCAATTGTTGTTTCGCTCTGGCGTTTTAATTCTGCCTTAATAGCACTGCGTTCTTTTGAACCTGGAGCATAGTTTAACACCGGTTCATTAGCCGGTCTCTCGAACCGGAAAATCGAATTATTCATTTTTTTATCCTTTCCTTTAATAAATTATCGCTACTCTGAAATGTTCGGTGCCGGGTCTGAAAAGACTGGTGTAATAATCGCTTACATAAACTTTCAGAGCAATTGTTCCATCCTTTGCAATATCATACGAATACTGTATGGAATAAGGCACTTCTTCGCCGTTATCTTTAATATCCACTCCGTAATGCGTGTATGGCAAAGGGAGTTGCATTTCTGAATTTGTCCCGTAATTCTGATACATGTAAACGTTAATGATACCGTCAACGTATGGAAAACCGTCGAAAATATACTGATAGTAGGAACCGATTTCGTCTTCCAAACCGATTAGTTCCCAATCGCCGGCTCGCACTTCAAGTTTTTCAGTGTACCATCTTTCCTGATTCGTCTCGTCATAATATGGATCATCCGAAGTTCCATCTGTGCAGGAATTTAAAACTGCAAAAGAAAATATTGCAAAGGCAATCAATTTAATTGTTTTCATACTTTTTATTTATTAATATCAATATCCTAAAATTTTCGGCAAAGATAAATAAAAATTTTCAATAAGTTACATTTTTATGCAATTTGCCTGACTATTGTATTCATCTACAAAGAATATTAGCACACAGAAAACATAAATTTTAACAGATTTGCACAGATTTTATCTGTGCAAATCTATATAATCTGTGTCATCTCGTACGTTTGGTACAGCAACACCCGAGTAACATGCGACACAACACCTACCGAAAAATGGGATTTTCATCAAAAAAATAACGAACAACAGTCGGTTTTCCGGTCGAAAACGATTATTTTCCGGCAAAAAAACAACAATCGTTTTATCTCTTATAATCAGACGTTAAGAATTAATAAATTGATTAAAACCGGTGGAAAAATCCAGTTTTTTTTGTGGTATTCGAAAAAAAGCCATATTTTTGGGGAAAAATAATCGTAATTTGTGTTATGTTTAAGACAGATATATATATCA
>JAISXV010000012.1 GCA_031270335.1 Prevotellaceae bacterium
TACTCAAGGTGGCTTTTTGGGCTTTGTACGCCACATCTCAAGACGAAAGACCCGACAACAGTAGCCGTGCAGCGGCAACAACATCCTTTCCGGCGACGCGCAGCTTCGCTCCTTCGCGCGCCGGCACGGCTCTTTCTTGCATGCATGATGGCGCTCGCCGCTTTACTGCCGCAGATGGCGCAGGCTAAAGTAGAGGCAGATTATTTTAATAATGCCTATATGATTCGCGACCTTAGATGGGATAAAGCGTTGGGTTGTATTGAATTCAAAATCCTTGTGCAGGATACGTACAAGGATAATACGAATGAGTATATCGGAGGCGCCGATATTGTAATCAGCGGCCAGAAAATAGGCAGACTTACCGCAGGAAACGTAAACGGCGACGATGGCACTGGAATAATGAGTGACACTTATGGTAGTTTCTGCTTCACGCCATACGACCCCCTAATCGACCCGAGTGTGTTTAAAAATAAGATAAAGGACCGTTTGACTATCATAGCACGGTTCAGGGGCGATTATAAGACCGATCTGTATTCGTCTTCTACCACATGGCATGATTACACTGTCGTCCAGCCAGGTTATCATTCTTACGGGACAGCCATCGGTCTGGTAGACGAGAGCGGCGACCCTGAGGTTAAGGATAGGCTTATGTATGCCGTATTTCGTTATTATCCGGGGGGGCCATTTGGCGGAGATCTGTCAAATTTCGGCGGGATATCGGTGTCAGTAGAAAATGATGTGTGGATAGAGGAAGAAGCGATAAAAGGTTCCCATGCCCATCTGAATATTAATGGCTCCTTCTTCAAACAAATAAAAATTTCCAATATTTTAAGTCCGGTTACGTTGAGTGAGGTATATTACTTCAATAATTACCGCAATACCGATAATACGGTTTCGGTTCCCGGTCTGACTTTTAAAGTGAATCGCACGAACTACGACTTTGCTGATGACATGGACGAAAATCTCGTGTTTCTGGAATTCTTTGCCCTGAATGACGCGTCCTGCACTAAAGTGCTCAGAACGACGAGGGCTGTTCCGCTGCCAAAAAAAACAAGTTCCTTCACTTTAAAAACAGACACGAGCTGGAGATTTACCACTGATGAAATAAAGCAGGGCAGGTTAGTCCGTATTTGTTATACAAATAAACTGAATGAAAGTGATTATCCTGCCTACCGGGCGAGATTCGTTCGTTACTCGAGTGCGGTAACGATAAAGCCCTTCCCGCCTCCAACTGGTGTCGAAGTGACAGACAATGGCTGCGGCATACTGAAAATCAGTTGGGATGTAAACACGTCGTCGTCGGAGTACGCGAGTAGCTATATACATATCTATAATGGCAATTCGATTATACACTCCTCCGATTATAGCGTAGGCAAGTGGGAGTATAATATTAAGGAATATATCAACACGGATACAAAAGCGTTTGATATCAAACTTACCCACGCTCCGTTTGACTATACAAGTCCGGAAGCGCTCAAAACAACAGTTACGTTTAACAAAAACATGCGTTACCGGACGCCCTCCAGCTTAAATACCACTGCGTCGAGCGGAAACGGCTTCCGCCTCAAGTGGAACAACGGCGACGGCTACTACTGCAACGACTACAAATACCGGATAACAGTCACGCAGATAGATTCACTCACGCAGCAAGAAATTGTCTATACGTCGGGCCTAATCGGCATGGATGAAACTGAGGCAAACATTACGATATCATCGGATATCGAATTTAACCTTTGCAAACCGACATCAATCGGGATGATTATGATTGATCCGGCGAATAGCGACATAGTGCTTTCAAGAACGACAGAGCCTCTCCAGCATACGTTCGTCAATGAGAGCGAAAAGTCCGTGATTGAAGAGTTTACGGCGTCCAAGGGCTTTTATCCCGACCGCGTGGAACTCAACTGGAAGGTAAGCACTACCAACAAGTTTGCCAATTACATCATCTACCGCAAGGAGTACGGCCGCAACAATGTGGAAGGCAACGGCACGCAGGTTGCCGTGATTAACAACAGCGGCGGCATTACCTCCTACACTTACGAGGACGAAAAAGCCGTCCCGGGCACCTACTACACCTACACCCTCATCGGGCAGATGACGTGCGGGGACGGGATACTCAGCACCATTGGCACGGCAACAAACACCGGCTTCATACAGCCCTTCGGCACGGTGAGCGGACGCATCACCTTCGAGAACGGCACACAGGCGGTAACGGGCGTCAGCGTGGCAGCGGAAGGCTCCGGGGAAGCCAAAAACAAGGCGCTCGTTTTCAACGGAAAAGATACAACGATAATCGTAACGCCCTGCAAGGCAGAGATGTTCGACAGTACCGCCTTCACGTTCCAGGCATGGACGAATGTGACTGATACTGCGACGTCCCTGCAGAGGCTGGATCCCTTTATGGACGCCGGAGGAAAATATGCGGTGGAAGTGGACAGGAAAAAGATTTACCTGGCCGTTTACAAAAGCAGTGTCTGCTGTTCCGAGGATTATTACTTTGACGACTTCGTGTATCAGTACAACCGGTACTGTCATATTTCCATTACCTACAGCCATACGGGAGGCGAGAACGGCGCCGGGACGGCCATCCTCTACATCGACGGAACGCCGGTGGATACGGTAACGAAGAGCCATCGGTCCTACGCCTTCTCAACAACGTCGTCAGCCGACAGCGTGGTTTATTTCGGCAGAAGATGCTGGGAGAGCGGCCCCACATTTTTCCGCTACATGCACGGCTACATGGACGAAGTGCGGCTCTGGAAACGCGCCCTTACTGCCGAAGAGATTGAGCAGAACTACGACCGCTATCTCACAGGCAGGGAAAACGGACTGGCGCTATACTACCGTTTCGACGAACCAAGCGGGATGGACGAAGTGTTCGACATTTCTGCCGTTTCACCCACAGGCAGCGAGTTTAACCGGAATCACGGCAAGATCTACGGCGACATAGCCCGCACCAGCTACGAAGTTCCCGACGAACTGCTGATAAAGACCTTTACGGACGAGAACGGCAACTACCTGCTCAACACCATTCCCTACACCGGCATCGGCAACACCTACAACATTATCCCCTCGTTCGGCGTACACCAGTTCAGCCCGAAGCAGAAGCCGCTGTTTTTCAGCAACAATTCCACGACGCACAACAACATTGACTTCGCGGACATATCCTCGTTCAAGGTCAGCGGGCAGATACTCTATTCCGGCTCGAACTACCCTGTCGAAGAGGTGCAGATTTCTATCGACGGATCAGTGGCAAGCAGGGACGGCAAGATTATTCAAACCGATGCGGAAGGCAAATTTACAGTCAATGTACCTATCGGCGAGCATTTTATCAGCGTCGCAAAACAGGGGCATGTCTTTGCCAACGGCGGGCGTTTCCCTGCAAACGAACTGGAAAAATACAATTTCCAGACGGAGATATCAGGACTGCTGTTCGACGACCAGACAACCGTCCGGATTAAAGGACGTGTTGCAGGAGGACAACCGCAAACCGATAAACGGTTGGGATTCGGACTGAGTAAGGCAAATATCGGAAAGGCGACAGTAACGCTTAAAACAAACAGCGACGAGTACCGTCTCAACCTCACCGGCGCCGATTCGATTGTCGATAACAACGAAATCGGCGGAGTTACAAGCAAAACAATCTTCAAGGCTGCGGGCAACCTTATCGACATCGAAACCAATCCCGTGACGGGAGAGTTTCTTGCCGTGCTGCCTCCGGTGCCATATACTGTTGCAAAGATCAAAACCAAAGAGTTCGAAGATACTTTTATTGACGGCGACCCCCGCGATTTCGAAGTCTCAAAAATGACATTCACCATCAATCCGGTTATTGCAGATACGTCCAAATATACCGATCCGATAACGGGAACGAAAACTGTGGTTGTGTCCCACGATTCGTTAAAAATCACAAAGTATAACGACCCCACACTTCTTGTTGCCGACAAGAATAACGAATACGGCGCATTCGGCGACAGTATTTACGTTTACACCAATCCGACTACCGGCGACAAAGACACTGTTCGTTTATATACTGTATCAGGCGGAACGGTAACATATACTCTCGGCGTCCCTGTTTTGAGCCAGAAAACGTATAAATATCACTGGAACATCAAAGCGTATGAAGAGTATATCAACAAAGACACCACCGACTGGATCAGCGACATTGTACCTCTCGAAGGTAGCCAAATCAGTATTTCCAATGCCCTGGCAGCCGAACGTATCATTGTCGATTCCATTACTTACAACGAACTGTCAAGAGAAGAATCAAGTTCGCTGATAGTACTCGATACGGCAGGTTCTCGCGATTATTCCTTTGCTGTCAGTTTCCCCAATCTTGCGGGCGACCACAAGTTGAACGCCAAGTTTACGCTCAGCAGTAACAGCAAATATTATACCTGGGAACAGAGCGCAATACTGTTCGGGCAAATGCCTTCCGACGGCAACAATTTTGTTACCAAAGGACCCGACCATGTGGATATCGTCCTGCATGACCCTCCCGGTTCGAACAGTTACGCTTATATCGAAAAAGGCTCGTCTTATACGCAAAAAGTAAGCTACACAGATGTAACCACTGTTTCGGAAGCGGTTAAGACTACCATACATATTGGTCCCGAAGTAAAAAACGCCTCAGGTAGTAGTTTTTTTATGGTTATAAGCGAAATTAAAAGCGTAGTTGATATAGAGATTGACGCAGAATTTGAGCAAGTATTTACTGACAATAATGAACAGGAAACGACCATCACGTTCGGACAACAGATTTCGACAAGCGGCGACCCCAATTATATCGGCAGCATGGCTGACGTGTATATTGGCAGAAGCACAAATCTGATATTTGGAATGATGAATCAGTTAGCCTTATATCCCAATACCCAGATACCCGAAGGCGTAACGCCATCGAACACTGTCGGAACTTTCAGTCTGTTTCCGCAGAGACTGCTTACTGCCGACCAGGAATTTGGTACAGCGTTTACTTATACTCAAACACATATACTCGAAACGCAGATACCCAATATCAAAGAGTTGCGTAACCAACTGCTTGAGACTGTCTCGAATCCGAGCGACACAACGGGGCTGTTTTTCGGCGACAAAAAGGTGAAGTATCTCACATCGCTGCCGGCAAGTCATCCTCAATTCGGAGAGCCTGAAACCTATTATGTGCATTATGCGCCCGACGCAATAATAGAAAAAGAGCAAAACAAGGACGAAGTATGGGAATACAATACATGGATTCTCAACTGGCAGAAACGTATTAGCGAAAATGAAGAAACACAGATTAAACTCTTCGAAAAGCGCGCCGAATACGAAGAAAATAAAGCGGCAAACGCCTCCGATATATGGAATAACAAGAAAATCTTTGAAAACGTTTCGTATGACGCCGGCGTATCGCTCGAAAAATCAACAGAAGTATCCTATTCCGACTTCAAAATTAATGGATTCAACTGGACAGCAGGAGGCTCGATAGGAGGAACCATGGGATTTGGATTTAACAAAGTAGGGTTTGAAGTAAACGTGGTTGCCGGCGCAAAACGTGAACAGGGGAGCGAAACTGCCTCCGGATCCGGCAATTCAATGAAGTTCGGTTATGTACTGGCAGAAGACGAAAGCGTACTTTTTGCCGGTCTGGACGCTCTCTCCGTAGATGTTTACGGTCCAATGTGGGAAGATATGAAAAAGGGATTCAACTTATACAATGTTTTAACCCTTTCGGGATATACTTTCCAGCGTCGTGCCGGACAAACTTCATGCCCCCACGAACAGGCGGACAGTACTCTGTTCTACAAAAAGGACGGTAAATCGGTCCTCAAAAACTACGGCACGTTCAAAATCGAAAAAGCGCAGTTGTATGTAGATAACAAAACGTCGGCAAGCGTCGAAAATATTCCTGCCGGACGTGAGGGAACATTTACTCTTCAACTGCAAAACTTGAGCGAAGCCAAAATGGATGTTACCTACCGGCTTGTGGTAGATCCGGTGAGCAATCCCAACGGCTTGATTCTTGAACTCGACGGGCAGCCGCTGACCGACGTCCGGCAGTTTCGCATCAAGTACGGCGAAGAAACTACCAAAGTGTTGAAAGTGCGTCAGAGCAGCATTGATATACTCGAATACGACAATATTGCCATTCGTTTCGGCTCGGTATGCGACGTTTTCGATTATTCCGAAGCCTTTATCAGCGCAAGCTTCATTCCTTCGTCCTCGCCCGTGAAACTCGTTTCGAACTCGCGGCTCGCAAACCTCGAAGGCTTGAACAATGGCGGCACAATCAAGTTTACTGTTTCCGATTACGACCGCGCTTACAAGAATTTCGGCTGTATCCGGCTTGAATACCGTAGCGTCGTCAACGAAAACTGGACAACGCTGCGCACATTTGTCAACGACGAAAGCCTGTATCCGGTAGATTCTCCCGACAAGGAACTGATTACCGGACCATCGCACTCGTACGATTTTGTGTATAGCGCTACCAACCCCTCCGACGGCGAATATATTTTCCGCGCCGTGTCGGTCAGCAAAATCGGGACGGATGAAATCACCTTCAACAGCGACGAAATCCATGTTGTGAAAGACGTTAAAGCGCCTGCCGCGCTTGGCTATCCCGCTCCAGTGAACGGCATCCTCAACGCCGGCGACGAAATCTCCGTTACTTTCAACGAAGAAATCCAGTCGGGCAAACTTGTTGGCGGCACAGCCGGCTCGAACTTCAGTATCACCGGCATCCTCAACGGCGACATCCGCGAAGAGCCTACCTCCGGCATCGCGTTCAGCGGCTTGCAAAGCGCATACACCGAACTGCCGATATACACTAACGGCTCGTTCAGCATCGAAACATGGTTCAAACGCACGAACAACACTGCCGGAACGCTGTTTGCCTACGGCTCCGGAGATGACTACATCTCCCTTGGCTTCGACGAAACAGGTCACGTGACAGTAGCAATCGGCAACGAATCACATACCTCAACCATGGCTATCGACAACACCGACGATACCTGGAAATACATCGGCATGGCTTACGACCGCGAAAGCGGAGAAGTATCGGTCAACGCATATCAGGGATCGACAAATCTCCGGCTGTTACAGAAAATAGAATTCACGAAGAACACGCCTGCAACACAGGGTAAACTTTACCTCGGCAATAACGCCGCCGATACAAGCGGATTCAGCGGCGCAGTATCGCTCCTGCATTTCTACAACTTTGCACGCACCGACGCGCAGATGTCCAGCGACAAGAGCATGACCAAATCGGGAACCGAAACCGGACTTATCGGTCTTTGGGAACTCGAAGAGGACGAGGGAACTCTGGCTAAGGACAAAGCACGCTCGCGCCACCTGACGCTCAACAACACAAGTCATTATATCTACCCGAGAGGCAAAGCGCCCACATTCAACGGCATCGACCAGTATGCACGAATCACAAGCGGTACGTATCCGTTCGGCATTTACGACGACTTCACGTTTGAGTTCTGGTTCAAGGGCGGCGAGCAGGATGCTGCAACGCTACTCTCTGTGGGAGTAACTACTTACATCGGATTTGACGCCGAAAATCGCCTTGTCCTTACAACCGGCGACGCAAGCCGGATACTTGCGTCCGCAGGTCTGCTCGACGACAAATGGCATCATTTCGCGCTCTCGGTGAAACGTAACGGCATGACACGCGCCTCAATCGACGGCGTAGCAACTGCTTCGTTCAACAGCAGTCTCTTTGGCGAAATCGGCGGAGGTTACTATCATCTCGGCGTGAAATACGCCCTGGGCGCTACCGATAACGATTATATTTATTCCGAATATTTCGCCGGCAATATCGACGAACTGCGAGTATGGAACTCGGCATTGACAAACGAAGCGATTCTCTATAACAAGAATCACAGTCTTCGCGGCGACGAAGCCGGATTGAAAGCATACTATCCGTTCGAAGTTACTCAACAGGTTAACGGCAGCATCTATTCGGTCAACGCTTCGCTCACCGACAAAATCGACGGCGCTCTGACTGCCGTAATATTCGGCGACGCAACGCTCGGCGACGATTCCGCTCCTTTGCAACTCGCCCGTCCGGTGAAGAATGTGCCATATACATTCACCGCCTCCGACACCAAGATTGTGTTGAACCTCACCGAGGAAGAATACAGACTCGACGGCGTAACGCTCTACGTAACGGTCAAAGACGTCCTCGACATGCACGACAACAGGTCAAACACAATCAACTGGGTGGCTTACGTGAACCGTAACGCCCTCAACTGGAACATCGACAAGGTTGATATCGTCATGGAAGACGGCGACAAATACACGTTCAAGGCGGCAATCAGCAACAGCAGCGGCGAAAAACTCGATTACTTTATCGAAGACCTTCCCTCCTGGCTGTCTGTCGATGCATTGCAGGGAACGCTGAATCCGCTATCGACAAAAGAATTGACCTTCACCGTCGCTACCGGCGTGAACATCGGCGCTTACGAAGCCTCCATCGTTCTTACGGGAACGAACAACGTGAAGAAGATTCTCCCCGTAACGTTGAAAGTTACAGGCGAACGTCCCGACTGGTCGGTTAATCCGGCAGATTTCGAATCGTCGATGACAGTTGTCGGACAGTTGCTCATCAAGGACTTCCCGCAGGAAGACCCCGAAGATTTGCTCGCAGCATTTATCGGCAACACTTGCATAGGCGTTGTGTCTCCGAAGTTCGAAAAGACTCTCCGGACGTATCTTGTTTACTTGCAGATCTATGGCAATAATTCGGACAACGGTCAGAATATCACGTTCAAAATCTGGGACGCCAGCACAGGCAGTATCTATCCGTTAATCGAAACGACACTTGCCGGCAATGCGATACAACTCCAGTACTTGAGTAATTCGCTGAAAGGCACGCCTGACGTACCGATTAAGTTCAACGCGCTCGACGCAGTCGAACAGTCGCTGTTGCTCAATGCCGGCTGGAACTGGATATCGTTCAACATTGTTTCGGCTTCGCTCATCGACGCTAACAACTTGATGACGAATATCGACAACGGTGTCGAAATCAAGAATCAGGACGTATTCAGCCGCTACGACGAAACCAGCGGTCTCTGGATAAACAACGGGATGAACGGCGCAGGATTCACCAATACCGAAATGTATAAAGTGAAAATGTTGGGAGCAAACACAATCTCGCTACCGGGTTCGCCTGTTGATGTGGAAAATACACCTGTCGCTCTTGTTGACGGCTGGAACTGGATAGCCTACACTCCTCAGGTCAATGAAACGCTGACCGAAGCTTTTGCAGGCGCTAATCCGCAAGGCGGCGACGTTGTCAAAAGTCAGACAGACTTTTCGGTTTACGTTGCAAACGTTGGCTGGGTCGGCACGCTCGAATATCTGCGTCCGGGAGAAGGCTACATGTACAACACCGCTCTGGCGCGCAGTTTCAAGTATCCCAAGACAGGTATCATGTCCCGTTCCATCGAAGGCGACCCGCTCGAAGGCGAACCGATTATGCTCAACCGTCCGCATCCATCGCTTAACAGCGAAGTAGCTCCGGACTACGAAAGCAACCTTTCGCTTATCGGCGAAGTGATACTGAAATCGGATATCCTCTCCGAAAACTCACGCCTGATTGCTTACGTCGGCAGCGAAGTTCGCGGTATAGCGGAAATGAAACTCGTGGACGACAAACGCCTGTTCTTCCTGCCTGTTTACTCGAACAGCAACAGTACCGAAACGGTTACTTTCGCTCTCGAAAACAACGGTAAGGAGATTCCATTGCGCGAATATATCGCATACAAAACGAATGCACTTGTTGGAACAGTTAGCGCGCCGGTTATTCTGACCGACGACAACATCAACCTGAAAGTGTATCCTAACCCGTTCATCGACCGTATGACGGCGTCGTTCGAAATCGCACAGTCCGGCGCTAACGTCCGTGTAGAACTGATTTCCATGGACGGAAAAGTCTTCTACTCGACAACATACACTATTGCTGTCGCCGGACCGCAACTCGTCGATATCGACGGCGGTATAATCGGCAGCCTGACGCCGGGCAAGTATATCATCCGCGTCACGCTGAACGATAACGAAACATTTACGAATGTAATAATAAAAGGAGTTTATTAATTGTTAATTATTAATTATTAATTATTTAAGTTGTTAATTATGAAAAAGATAATAATGATTCTGTCAATAGCCTGCACGATGTTCGCATCGTGCAGCAAAGACAGTAATGACTGGGTTGCTGTGAGTCGCGTGGATATCAACAAGGTGACAACGGAGATACCTTTGGGTTACACCGAACAGCTGTCGGTCAGGATTTATCCCGATGCGGCTGCGGCAACGCGGTCTGTACGCTGGTTCAGCGACGATACTTCGATTGCTACGGTGGACGAAACCGGACTTGTCCGCGGTCTTGCCCTGGGCATGACTGTCATCCGTATCACCGACGAGGATGGTAAATCTTATCCTGCTACCTGCGCAGTGTTGGTTCACAAAGCGTATGTCCCCGTAGAGAGCGTCTCGCTCAACAAATCGGAGACAACACTGTCAAAGAACGGTACCGAAGAGTTGAATTACACCATCTCTCCATCCGACGCAACAAACAAAACCGTCAGCTGGCGGAGTAATGACGAGTCGGTTGCTATCGTCGATAACAACGGTAAGGTCACGGGTATCGCCCTTGGCACGACAACAATAGTCCTGACTTCCGAAGACAGCGGCGCTACCTCGGGTTGCGTGGTGACGGTTCAGGATAAGTCGATCGCCGTGACGGGCATTGAATTTAACGAAACGCCCGATATCTATCTCGACGATGCAGTTGCTTTGACGGCAAAGGTGTTGCCCGCAAACGCCACAAACAAAGGCGTGTCATGGGAAAGCAGCAATACCGGCGTCGCGACAGTGGATGACGATGGCGTTCTTACCGCTCTCGCTCTCGGTACAACGACAATCACGGCAACGACCATCGAAGGCGGATTCAAGTCAAGCTTTACGGTGACAGTCCTCAACGAAATGGGCGACGTCACTTCGACAGGCTGGACTGCTGTTTCTCCAAGCAGCTACGAATATTCGATGACGTATGTAGCGCAGGTGGCGTTCCGCGGAGTTCTCTCCGCCGACGCCAACGTGGAGATAGCGGCTTTCATCGGCGACGAAGTTCGCGGTTTTGCCAAACTTGTTTACGAGCCGCAATTAGACGTGTATCTCGCCTGTCTTACAATCTACAGCAACGGCGGCGGCGAAGAAGTCACTCTGAAAGTTTGGAACCCGTCAAAACAGCGTATTTACGAAAATTGTAAGACATTTATTTTTCAAAACGACACGAGCCTCGGCTTTGTTACTGAAATTCTCAATTGTTTCCCATAACAAATAGAATAACAGGGTAAAAAAATTGCAAAAAGCTCTTCCGTACTCTCACGGAAGGGCTTTTTTTCTTTTGTCCGCGATTTTTTTTGTCCGCGAATTAATCTTCGTCTTCGTGATCGTGTTCTTCGCCTTCGTGGCTCAGTTCGATATCGACAGCGATGTGCGATTCATTTCCGGCGGCGTCGGTACAATAGACCATCAGATGATAATGTCCCGGAGTTGCATTTTCCGGAATTATAATTTCGTGATGGTGAACAGATGCATTTTTTCCGGTGATGGTCCATGTTTTTTCAAACACGAAATCAACAGTTTCGGCGTCGCCTCTTGTCACAGCATGAGTATGATTGTCGAAATTCTGATGAATCTCAACCTTATAAGAAGCTAACATTTCATTATCCGAAAACTCGGCGTCGAAATGCACGCCATTTTCGCTACCGATGAGCAGGACGTCGTCCTCTTCGGGTTCTACCAGTTCGATAACCGGTTTTGTAGTATCGCTATCCTCTTTGCAGGATGTAAATGCGAGGAAAAATATTGCCGTCAGGCAAATAGTAGAAAATTTTATTGTATTCATTTTAATTTCTTTTTAAAAGGTATTTTAATTAATAATTGGAAGTTTCGCCCCGTGTCGGGGATTTCAACCTTCCTGTAAAAACTTAGATGATTATAATATTTCGTATCGAAAATATTATTTAGCGAAAATGCAATATCGACGTTCGAGTCGTGAAACGGGATTTTCATCGTCGCTCCGAGATGTAAGAGATTTGTTCCGTGTGTGATATCTTCGTTTTTAGCCACACGGTTTTGAGTTGCGACGCTTTGCAGTTCGATGTTGAACTGAAAAGTTTTATACGTCCACGTCAATCGGTTACGCATCGAAGCCGGAGGTGAAAAACTCAAAGGAGTATGTTCGTCCCGATTGTGAGTATATACATATTCGCCTGTTATCCGGTAAGTTAAATTGCGGAAAACTTTAATTCTCAATTCAACTTCCGTACCGGAAAATATCGCTTCGACCGCTGTGTAGCGATAGATTTGTCCGGCGTGGGGTAATATCGACCATTCGCCGGTGGGTTTCAAGTAGATATACTTGTCGAACCAACTGACGAAAGGACTTGCCGCAAACCATATACCGTCGTATTCGCAAGTATATGATGCGTCTAACTGCCATCCCCGTTCGGAGACAAGCGAAGCATTACCCTGTTCATGACGAAAAGCGCCATGATGAACTCCGTTTGACGCCAGCTCGTTGGCGCCCGGCAAACGGAAACTGCGTCCGAGATTTACTTTTAACTGATGCGACACGTTTGGCGTCCAGACAAATCCAATCGAGCCGGAGACGTCGCCGAAATGACGGTTTACGCTGTGACTTCGCCACTTGTACGATTCGATAAGAGCGTCGTCATAGTTCCGTTCACGAAGGTATTGTTCGAGATAAACATCCTGAGAAGCAGCTATGCCTATCATTCCGTAATCGTAACGGACGCCGCCGCTTAACGAAAACCGGCTGCCGGCTGGTCGGAAAACGCTCAGCCAGAGCGCTCCTGCTGTGAAACGCCGGTATTCGGGCAACAAAAAGGAATATCCGCCTGTGCTGTTGCGCTGATACTGAACGTCGAAGCCAAAAGTGTGTCGCCACTGTTCGGAGTAAATCAAGTCCGTTTTCAAAGACGAATTGAATGTATTTAACGAAAAAACAAGTTCTTTGTCGGGGTCGGTTTCGGGGACGGGCTGATTGCCGTAATGCGTATGAAACAGACTCCATTCTTCCCGATGATTGTTCTGGAATCCGGCGTCAAAAGTTACGGTCGATTTGTTCCGGAAATACTGCTGGCGCGTACTTATTTTCAGATGATTGACACTGCTGTAAGGCATGTCGATATTACGGCTGTCGCCGTCGTCGCGCAATCGGGCAGCGTCGGGAATACCGTGCGCTCCGGAGAAAAATCCGACTTTCTGAAACGCATCGCTGACAGCGTAATTAGCATAATATCCACCTTTCCGGTATTCGGAAAACAGGCTGAAGTCACGTTCGTAACCGGCGGTGTTCTTCAACTTCCGGTTGTGAATGGGCAAATACTGAGTGAGATACACAATAGTATCCGCCGGTATCCGGCAGTCGGCAAAATGCTGTTCGGAAAACCGCAGTTTGACGTGCCACAGGTTCTTCTTTATACCCGACATCATCGAGCCTCCGAGTGTTCCGTTCACCGACTTCCCGAGCATAACAATCTCTCCGTAAACCTGATTTTCGGAAGGCGCCGGAAGCTGCGATATCTCTATCACTCCGCCCATTGCGTCGCTGCCGTAGAGCAACGACGATGGTCCTTTGCGGATTGTAACGCGTTCGACAGCGAAAGCGTCGATTTCGAGTCCGTGGTCAGTTCCCCACTGCTGTCCTTCCTGTTTTATCCCGTTTTCGGTCACGGAGATACGGTTGAATCCCATTCCCCGAATCATCGGTTTCGAGAATCCCGAACCGATATCCATCGAATGGATACCCGGTATATTTTCCAACGTTTGCATAAGATTGCCCGTAAAATGTTCGTACAGAAAACTTTTGTTCGCTACTTCAACTTGCAGCGCTGTGTTGCGGTTTACGTTATCTTTATACGAACTGCTCACTACGACCTCGTTCAATATCTCTGTTTTAAGAGAATCGGTCGTCTGCGCCGATAAAGGCAATATGTATGCAAATATCAGTACGACAGTAATAAATCTGATATACATGCTAATATTTGTTTTTGTTATAAATACATTAATCCTGTTATTGTCCACAGATTACACAGATTCTGCGTAATTTTCGGACTGATTAAGCGCGGGGAGGCGCACGCAGCATGTAATTGTACGTGACAGACGAAGTTATATTTTCGTTGTATGTGATTGCGCTGGAATAAGTTGTTTCTATCGTGCAGGTCAATTCTGTTGATTCGGTTTCCGTGAACGGGAACAAAACGAACTGACAGATTGCGCAGGAATCGCAATCGTGTTCGGTCTGATGGTTATGCTGTTCGTGTTCGGCGTCGTGGACATAAACGCAATGGCAGATATGAATGGTTTTTGCTGCCGGAGGTAATGCAAACAGCAGCAATAACAGCCATCCTGTCAATAGTTTTTTGTTTATGCCATTTCTTTTATCCATAATCGTCCATATCCAAATTGACGCGGCAAAGGTACAATAATAATTTTATCTGAGAAATAATTTTTCAGATAAATCAAATTATAAATAAAATGTCTAAATTTGCGCCGAAATTTAGATACAGTTTTTATAATGAGAAGAGACATTAACAAGTACGGTTTTTCGACGCGGGCGGTACATGCCGGAGAAGAACCAAATTATGCGGAAGGGGCTACAGGAGACGTTATTAGCCCCTTGCATCTGACCACGACTTACGCATGGCACAATCCTTCAAAACCGGTTTCGGAGTACGATTATGTACGCTCGTCGAATCCTACGAGAGGCGCTTACGAAACAAAACTTGCAGCAATCGAATACGTCAAGTACGGACTTGCATTTGCTTCGGGAATGGCTGCCGAAAATGCTGTGTTACAGGCCTTGACCTCCACAGGCGACCATATTATCGGTTTCGACGACCTCTATGGAGGCACACGCCGGCTGTTCGACAAAGTTTACACGAATCTGGCGATTTCGTATATTGATTTGAACAATTTGGCTCTGTTTGAGGCAACTGTCAGACCCGAAACGAAAATAGTGTGGATCGAATCGCCGACAAATCCGTTGACGAAAATCTGCGACATAGCAGCCGTTGCCGAAATCGCTCACAAACACGGTCTTATTGTTGTCGTCGATAACACTTTCCTTTCGCCGTATTTCATGAAACCTGCCGCTCTGGGAGCCGATATCATCGTTCACAGTACAACGAAATATATTGGCGGACACAGCGATGTGCTTGGCGGAGCGGTGTTGACGTCCGACGACGAACTCTACGAAAAAATTAAAGCGATACAAAATAATTGCGGCGCAGTGCTTTCGCCTTTCGATTCGTATCTTAACATGCGTGGTATCAAAACCTTGTCGGTACGGATGGAACAGCATCAGCGAAATGCTTTTGCGATTGCCCGTTTTCTCGAAAGTCATCCGAAAGTCAATAAAGTGCTGTATCCGGGACTTGAAAGTCATCCGCAACACGAACTTATCAAACGTCAGGCAAGCGGTTTCGGCGGCATGCTTTCGTTTGAACTCAAAGGCGAACTCGAAGACGCCGAAAGGGTTATGAACAAACTCGTGCTGTTCGTCACCGCCGAAAGTCTCGGAGGAGTGGAATCGCTTATCGAGCTTCCGGTTAAGATGACGCATGTGCATGTAGATAAGTCGGTGCGCGACGCAATCGGTATTACCGACACTCTGATGCGCGTTTCGGTGGGTATCGAGGATGCAAAAGACTTGATTGCCGATTTGGAACAGGCGCTGGGGGAGTTAAGAACTAAAAGTTAAGAACTAAGAGTTAAGAGTGATGAGATGGAAAAATATCGCAAAATTCTCTCTAAATACTGGGGATATCCGGCTTTTCGGGAACTGCAGGAAGAGATAATTTTCTCTGTTGCCGAAGAAAAAAAGGATACGCTTGCGCTGATGCCTACCGGCGGCGGTAAGTCGATAACGTTTCAGGTTCCGGCGCTTGCGATGGAGGGTATTTGTCTTGTGGTTACTCCGCTCATTGCCTTGATGAAAGATCAGGTCGAAAATCTCCGGAAACGGAACATCAAAGCTCTGATGATTCACTCCGGAATGACTGCACGCGAAATTGATATCGCGCTGAATAACGCTGTTTTCGGCGATTACAAATTCCTGTACCTTTCGCCCGAACGTCTGCAAACCGAAATATTCCGCGTCAGGATGGAACGTATGAACATCAACCTGATAGCTGTTGACGAATCGCACTGTATTTCACAGTGGGGATACGATTTCCGTCCTTCGTACCTGCAAATCGCTGAAATACGCGACATCGCTCCCGATGCTCCCGTGTTGGCTTTGACAGCGACAGCAACGCCGAAAGTGGTCGATGATATTATGGAAAAACTGCATTTCAGGAAACCCAATCTGCTGAAAAAAAGTTTCGAACGCACAAACCTGATATACATAGTCCGGACAACGGAAGATAAACCGGCTTATCTGTTGAATATCCTGCGAAAAGAGCCGGGTTCGGGAATTGTGTACGTCCGCAGCCGCGGCGCTACGAAAGAAATAGCGCAACGACTTAAAAACGAAGGTATTTCGGCGGATTTTTATCACGCCGGTTTAAGTCCCGAAATGCGCAACGCCAAACAGGACGACTGGCAAAGCGGTCGAACACGGATAATTGTCGCTACAAACGCTTTCGGAATGGGTATCGACAAGCCGGACGTCAGGGTTGTCGTTCACACCGACTTGCCGGATTCCGTCGAAGCGTATTTTCAGGAAGCCGGACGTGCGGGTCGTGACGGAAAACGCGCCTACGCCGTCCTGCTCTACAACAAAACCGACAAAGTCAAGTTTGAACAGCGTTTCCGTACGGAATTTCCTGCTATCGACCAGATTAAAAGCGTGTATCAGGCGGCGTGTAACTATCTCCAACTCGCTTACGGAACGGGCAAAGACAGCGCACATTCGTTCGATATCGCAGGTTTTTCGCGCTCATACAAATTTTATCCGGCAACGGTTATCAGCGCATTCAAGTTTCTGGTGAAAGAAAATATCGCCGAACTGACCGAAGAAATCAACAATCCTTCACGCCTGTTTTTCACTGTCAACAGGGACGATTTGTATAAAATTCAGATTAATAACCCCGAAATCGACAATTTCATCAAAGGGGTACTGAGATTGTACACTGGTTTGTTCAGCAATTTTGTGGGTATCGACGAGGCTTATCTTGCCAAAGTGATGTTGAAGTCAAGGGACGAGGTGTATAACATGCTGGTGCGACTGAATAAGATGAAAATCGCCGAATATATTCCGCAGCGACGGTCGCCGATGCTGATACTGCACGAAGAACGGCTCGAAAGTAACAATATCAGAATCTCGACCGAAAACTATCTGTGGACAAAAAACAGATTTACCGAACGAATGAACGCAATGCTCGCTTACAGCGAAAACGAAATGGAATGTCGCAGCGTTCAACTTCTTGCATATTTCGGGGAAAAAAATGCGCCCCGTTGCGCTCAATGCGATGTATGTCGCCACCGAAACGAACTGAATCTAAGCAAATACGAGTTCGATTCTATTGTCGAAAAAATAGAGGCGCTACTTGCTCAAGCGCCTTCCACTGTCGAAAACATTGTAGAACAAACCGAACATCCCGACAAAACAATCAAAGTGATTCGCTGGCTGATGGATAACGAAAAAGTATCCGAACAAAATCATTTGATAAAATTAGTTAAGGAATGACAAATAAGCTGGGTCGGAAGTGTAGATAGCACATTTTAATTTCCTTATTTATTAGGTTTTAGCAAAAAAAGTATTGATGAATTAAATTTTAATACTAATTTTGCCGCCTTAAAATATAGATGAGTATGAGCAATTCTGCTTTATTTCTTGTGGTTATAATTACGGCGGTATTCATGGTAGGGGTAGCTTTGATTCTTGCCAAAATGTTTGCGCCGCACTCGTGGAACCGTTTAAAAGGAGACCCTTATGAATGTGGGATTCCTACGCGTGGCGCTTCGTGGATGCAGTTTCGTGTAGGTTATTATCTGTTTGCTATTCTTTTCCTGATATTTGACGTCGAAACGGTGTTGCTGTTTCCATGGGCTGTGGTGGTGAAAGATTTGGGTATTAACGGATTAATTTGCGTAGGTTTTTTTATGACAGTGCTGATACTGGGACTGGCTTATGCGTGGAAAAAAGGAGCGTTGAAATGGAAGTAAAAAACATTAATATCCGTAACATGAAGTACGAGGATTTCAATGATAACGAATACCTCGAACAGTATGTTGAAGAGTTGAAAAAGAACGGAGTAAACGTTCTTGTCGGCAAAGTGAACGACCTGATAAACTGGGGACGTTCGAACTCCGTCTGGCCCCTGACATTTGCTACAAGTTGCTGTGGGATAGAGTTTATGTGCGTTGGCGGAGCGCACACCGATTTTGCGCGTTTCGGATGGGAAGTTTACCGTAACAGTCCCCGCCAGGCGGACGTTATCTTTGTTTTCGGGACAATTGTCCACAAGATGGCGCCGGTGTTGAAACGTTTGTACGACCAGTTAGCCGAGCCGAAATACGTGATAGCCGTCGGCAGTTGCGCTATCGGAGGCGGTCCGTTCAAGAACTCGTATCACGTAGTCAAAGGCGTGAACGAGATTATTCCCGTCGATGTTTACGTACCCGGCTGCCCGCCACGTCCCGACGCTATATTATATGGTATGATGCAATTATCGCGAAAAATAAAAGTGCAGAATTTTTTCGGACTGACCGGACAGTCTGAAAACGAAACTGTTGATAATAATCCCCAATCTGAAAACGAAGATGAACAGGATTGAAGTACCGAAAGATAAAGTGTACGAAACTGCGGCAATGTTACGCAACGACGAAAATTTCGATTTTCTTTTCGATATAGTGGGAATGGATTATGGTGATAATCTCGGCGTAATCTATTATCTGTCACAATCATCCAATCCGCAAAACGTACTTGCGCTTAAAACCGTTACCGACAATCGTGACAAACCGGAACTTTTCTCCGTACATGACTTGTGGGATTCTGCAAATATCTATGAACGTGAAGTATATGACTTTTTCGGCATAAGGTTTATCAATCATCCCGACATGCGACGCATATTTTTACGCGCCGACTGGAAAGGACATCCTTTGCGTAAGGATTACAATGCCGACCCGTCTGTAAACCCTGTGCCATTAGAAAATGAGCGTCTCGAAGACATGGAAACATCGCCTTCGGTGTCGATGATTATGGGCGAAGAAACCGAAAATGTCCACAAACTGTTCGACAATAACGAATATATCATCAATTTCGGACCACAACATCCTGCCACACACGGCGTTTTACACCTGCGAATATCGCTCGACGGAGAGATTATCAGCAAAATAGACCCGAATTTCGGATACATACACCGCGGAATAGAAAAGATGTGCGAAAGTTACACTTATCCTCAAATTCTGCATCTTACGGACAGGCTCGACTATCTGTCGGGAACAATTAACCGTCATGCAGTATGTTTGTGCTGCGAAAAAGCGCTCGGGATTGAAGCGCCGCAACGGGCTGTGTATATCCGCACTGTCATTGATGAACTGACAAGAATCGCGTCGCACCTTATCGGCTGGGGTTCAATGTGTATGGATATGGGAGCGGTTACTGCGTTTATGTATGGACTGCGCGATCGCGAAAAAATCATGGATATTTTCGAAGAGACATCCGGCGGTCGTTTGATGGTGAACTACAACATCATTGGCGGCGTAGCCGGCGATATTCATCCCGACTTTTGCCGAAAGGTGAAAGAATTTATCCCGTACATGCGTAAAATGCTGAAAGAGCATCATTTGTTATTCACGGGCAATCCTATCGCACGCGGAAGAATGAACGGCGTCGGATATTTGAGCAAGGAAAAGGCTATCTCACTGGGCGCCACCGGTCCAAGCGGACGGGCTTCGGGCTGGCACAACGATATCCGTAAGATAGAACCGTACGCTGCATACGATAAGGTTGATTTTGACGAAGTTACGCACGATAGCGGTATGACCTTCGACCGTTACATCATCCGTCTGGAAGAGATAGAACAGTCGTTACGCATTATCGAACAGTTGATTGACAACATTCCCGAAGGCGCTTGCAAAGAAAAAACAAAGGCGATAATTCGTCTGCCCGAAGGAGAATTTTTTCAGCGCGTCGAAAACGCCAGAGGACAGTTCGGCGTATATATCAACAGCAAAGGCGATAAAAGCCCGTATCGTGTCAAATTTCGTTCGCCGTCATTAGTGTTGGTTGGCGCTCTTAAAGAAATTGCGACAGCCCCGCGCACCAAAGTCGCCGACTTGATAATGCTCGGAGGTTCACTTGATTATGTCATACCATGTATTGACAGATAAAAATGAATTTTTATTTTTTTGACACATTTTTGGTAATCTAAAATTTTCATGTAATTTTGCACATGTAAATTAATATTTTTTTGTATATGAAACGATTACATTACTTTTTATTTTTAGCATTATTTGCTTGTATGACAATGTCGTGTCAACAAGGCGAGAAAAGTTTTTTCTCGGATAAAGAATATCGTGAACAAGTAAAAACAGATTTTCAACAGCGTGAATCGATGGTAAGCTATAAAAGAGCGAAGGCGCTTTTTTCTGTTTTCGACAAACCCGATTTGACTCTGGAAGAAAGAGAGGCTCTGGAATTTCTGTTTGCTTACATGCCTTTAAACGATTTGGCGGATTATGACGGTGATTTTTTTCTCTCACAAGTACGTGCGGCTTTCGAAGCACGCGACTTTTTTGAGTGGGGAGCAAAAGTGCCTGAGGAAATATTTCGTCATTTTGTTTTGGTCTATCGTGTTAATAACGAAAATTTGGACTCTGCGAGGATTGTGTTTTTCAACGAACTGAAAGATCGTGTGAAAAACCTTAGCATGGCAGAGGCGGCGTTGGAGGTAAATCACTGGTGTCATGAAAAAGTAAATTACAGAGCCACCGACGGGCGAACGTCTTCTCCTCTTGATCTGGTGCGGACAGCCTGGGGTCGTTGCGGCGAAGAATCGACCTTCACGACAACCGCTTTACGCGCTGTTGGGATTCCTGCCCGTCAATGTTATACGCCCCGCTGGGCGCACACCGACGACAATCACGCATGGGTTGAAGTGTGGATCGACGGAAAATGGCATTACATAGGCGCCTGCGAGCCAGAACCCGTGCTTGACGCCGCATGGTTCACCGCTCCCGCAAAACGGGCAATGATGGTTCACACCAACGTTTTCGGCAAATACACGGGCGAAGAAGAGAAAAACGTCGATAAACCAATGTTTTCCACCATCAATCTGTTGTCGAACTATACCGACGTCCGCGAAGCGAAAGTACTGGTAACCGATGCAGACAGCAAGCCTGTTGCCGACGCAAAAGTTGCGTTCAAAGTGTATAATTATGCTGAATATTATTCGATTGTCGAATCGCTGACCGATTCTGCGGGTAAAGCGTCGATATACACCGGCTTGGGCGATGTGCTGGTGTGGGCAAGCAAAGACGGGGTTTTCGGATATGCTGTTTCGTCGCCGAAAAATGAGAATGTTACAGTCGTTTTAAATAAAAAGGAAGGCGACGCTTTCGAAGACAGTTACGAAATTGTTCCTCCACCGGAAAAGATAGTTGCAGGCGTAGCCTCCGACCTTGCTGCCGAAAACGGAAGGCGCTCCCGTCTGGAAGATTCTATACGCAAAGCATATATGGATACATTTATTGATGAACAGACTGCTAAGGATTTTGCGTCAAAACTGAATCTTTCTGCCGACGAAACATGGAAATACTTAAATTCGGCGCAGGGAAACTGGAGAGATATCCAAAAATTTATCGGAAAACATAAGGATGACAAGTATCTGTTTCCGTTTTTATCGTCTGTTTCGAGCAAGGATTTGCGCGATGTTCCCGAACATATTCTCACAAGTCATTTACAGGGATTTCACAAAATTGGCATAAAAACCGGCACTCCTGACGATATCGTTACCCGGAATCTGCTTTCGCCAAGAATATCAAGGGAAATAGTCCGTCCATGGAGGACGTTCTTCCAAAACGAATTCGGTAGCAGCATAGTGAACGACGTTCGTGAAAATGTCGGCGAAATAGTTAACTATGTGAAAGAAAATATCAAAATCGATGAAGAACAGAACTATTATAATTGCCCCATAACGCCGCGTGGTGTTCACGAAATGAAGATAGCCGACCAGCAATCGCGCAATATCTTTTTTGTGTCCTTATGCCGGAGCGCTGGCATTGCGGCTCGTCTGAATATGGCTACCGGTCGCCCGCAATATTACGATGGCGAATGGAAAAACGCTGAATTTGAAGATAATACTAAGGAAATATATCCTCAGGCGACAATCGCTTTTGTCAGCGCTAAGGAAAATGTTCTCAAGCCGCAGTACGGATCTCACTATTCGTTAGCCCGTTTTCAGGATGGCGATTTTGTTACGCTGAACTTGCGTAGAAACGATGTTCCTGTTTCGATCGACGAAGGTTACTATCGACTGTTGATAGGAAGCAGAGCAAACGACGGCTCGGTTACAATAACCAATAAATATTTTGTAATCAAAGAAAAGCAGTCGCTCAATCTGGAAATAAAGATGCCGGAAGTTGTCCGCAAAGTGCAGGTTTTGGGAATAATCGACATGAATACGAAAATCACTCTGACAACAGGTAACGAAACGACATTGAAGGATTTATCCAACGGAAACGGTGTAGTGATATGTTTTGCCGACCCTGATAAGGAACCGACAAAACATATTTTGCAGGATTTACCCGCCCGAACCGACGAATTGAACAAGTGGGGCGGCGGTATTCTGTTCCTCGTACCCGACGACAAATTGAGTTCGGCATTTGACAATAAGGTGTTTAAAAACTTGCCGAAAAACACTACATGGGGCGTCGATAATAAACGGGCGCTGTTGAACGAAACGATTTCAACGCTGAAACTGGAGTTTAACGACGATTTCCCGTTAACGCTGCTTTTGACAAATAATGGAGGAATAACCTATCATTCATCGGGATATAAAATAGGCATAGGCGAAGATATTGTGAAAACAATTAAGTAAACATGCAAATATTTTTCCACAAAAACACGAAGCCCACAAAGTTTTTTCTTTGTGGGCTTTGTATATGAGATAATTTTCAGTCAATCTTGAGTTTTTTCTTGATATATGCAGGTACAACATCTTTATGTACCATGATATTCATTGTTTTATACTGTGCGAAAGCTGATGACACGTAGAGATAACCCTTGTATTTTCCGCCGGTGCCCCAGGAGTTTTTGACCTTGTAGAAATGCTTACCTGTTTGATCTTTAGCTGTGCCAATAATCAGCATACCATGGTCGTCAGTCGTTTCGTAGTTGTCGAACGCTTCCTGACGCATTTTCTGGTCGATGACTTTTTCGTCGGGCAATGGGATAACGTCCTCTTTTGCTTCGGTATTAGTCCATTTAGCCTGATCGGTTCCGACCTCTTCGGCTTTCTTTTCTTCGGGGATTGTAGCTACGTCACGCGAAAAACTGCGTTCGCTGACATCGGCGCCCCAGGCGACTGTGTAGCCGAGTTTTAATGAATTGTCGATGATTTCCATCATTTCGTTCAGCGGCACGTTGTACGACGATTCGTAAATCCAGTTATCGGGGATTTCGAGGATAAACGAAGTGTAGAACGGATGATGCGTGTACGAAGTAATCGACACATAATCATCAAGATTCAGTTTCGAATATTTCAGAAACGATTCGGGAGTATATTCTACGCCATTGTAACTGAACTTTTCGGGCATCTTGCCGAAATAAGCGTCCAGCACGCCATCGACCGCAGCGAGCCAGGCTGTACTCAAACGTCTCTGACCGACAAGGGCTTTCCCTATTTCGCTCAGTATCTTGTCCAATTCGCCGTGATTGTGACTTGTTGAGCCGTAATTCAATCCGGGATACGCTTCTTCGGTGATAATACCGTACTTAGCGCTTGCGTGCTGCACGTCGGCAAAAGCCCCTCCGCCCGCAAGATTGATTTTGCCGTGCATCCGCACGTATTTTTCGACTTTTTCCTTGTAGATGTTACGAATAACCCACATAGCCGACAGATTTATCGAATCGCCTTTGATTCGCAAGATTTCCGATTCGAGCAAGCCCGTTCCGGAAAAACTCCAGCAAGTACCCGAACTTGCCTGATTCTTAATGGATGTATGAGGCAGGATTTTAATATCCGTAAGCTCATATTCCGTTTTTTTCGGTTCCGGTTTTTCGTTTTGCGCCCGCACCGGACCGACGAGCATAACGCAGAGTACTGCGATAACAAGTAATTTAACTTTCATACTTTTAACATTTTATATAATTATAACAAAAAAAGATGTTTTTTCTTTTCGCCCGTATATTGGACAGCATAAAACAGTCTGTCTATTTTCTTTAATTCGACAGTGATATCATCTCGATTTTCGCTTGCATACAATACAATTCCTTTTTCGAGTATTAATTTTTCTTCATCAAATACGGGATCTTTTACCAAAACCCAATGATGTGGATATTTCTTTTGTATATCCGACCACAAAGTACATTGTTCTGTTTCTGAAATACCTGAAATCTCTCCGATTATTGTTTCATTTATCGCAGATTTTGTTGTCGATTTTCCTGTTTTAATTGTTGTTACTGACATATCTTTTAATTTTTAATATTCGATGCAAAGATAATGATAATTTCTTAATCCCGATTAGGATTCGTAGGATTGTAAGATTTATAGGATTGCCTTCGGACGCAATACTCCTAAAAATATTAACCCCGTTCATGCCGTTCCTCCGACTGTCAATTTTTTCACTAATACCGAAGGTAATCCCTGTGATACCGGAACACCCTGACCGTCTTTTCCGCAAGTCCATGTGCTATTGTCGATTTTCAGATTGTTACCGACCATTGCGATGTCTGCCAGCGCTTTCGGACCGTTTCCGATGATGTTGACGTCTTTAACCGGCTGAGTGAGTTTACCGTTTTCGATCAGATAACCCGATTTGACGAAAAATGTGAAATCGCCCGCGCCAATCTGCACTTCGCCGTTACTGAAATTAGTGACGTAAATGCCGTTCTTGACGCTTGCAATGATGTCGCTTTCAGCGATATTGCCGTTTTCCATGTACGTCGCTCTCATACGCGGGACGGGAGCGTAGCGAAACGATTCGCGCCGTCCGTTACCTGTCGGGGCAACGCCGTAGTATTCAGCGCTGATACGGTCGTGGATATACGACGAAAGTATGCCTTCACGAACAAGATACGTCTTCTGACTTTCGATTCCTTCGTCGTCGAAATTGATTGTCCCGCGATTGGCGGGCAAAGTACCGTCGTCCACGATGTTGATGCTTTTGTCGCAGATTTGCTGACCGTATTTGTCGGAGAAAATCGACACTTTTTTCCGGTTGAAATCGGCTTCGAAAGAGTGTCCGATAGCCTCGTGCAGAAGGATTCCCGAACTTCCGGCTGCCATAACTACCGGCATTTCACCGCCTTTGGGAACAACCGCTTCGAACATCCGCGCTGTCAGCCGGACAACATCATTAGCAATTGTTTCGACAACATCGTCCGTCAAAAACTCGACTCCTTTCCTGAACGAACGCGCCGCATAACCGTTTTCGATACGTCCGTTTTTTTCCATTATGCAGACGGCGCTCAACGAAACCATCGGTCGATAGTCCGAACACAGCAGTCCTTCCGAATTGAAAAACAGGATGTAAGATGAAATATCCGTCAAACTGACGTTCACTTTGCAGACATTGGAATCCAACTCGAAAATGCGGTCGTTAAGTTTTTGCAGGTAAGGGGCCTTGTCCTTGACTGTTACATCTTCCCACAATTTTCCGACCGGATAACGATTTTCGAATTTTCGTTCATTGATATTTATCGCCGGAGCAGCGACAACATTGCTGTTGGCAATGTTTGCCGCTGTTTTGGCGACTTTCAGCATATCGGCAAGCGTAATGTTTTCGGTGTAAGCGTATCCCGTCCGGTCGCCGGACAGGACACGTACTCCCATTCCGAAATCCACATCCGACGAGGCGCTGTTGACCGCCCCGTCGCGCAACGACAAGTTGTTTATCAATGTGTTTTCGAAATACAAATCGGCATATAAGCCGCCTTTACACAAGGCTTCCGATATAACTTTTTGCAAATCTTCGTCCGTAACTCCAAAATACTTGATTTCCGGCATCTTATTTGCTAAGCGAATTGCAGAGTTCTTCGTTTACCTTTTTCAATCTGTTTTCTTCCAGTTTTATCACCTTCCGGTCGTAAGTCATCAACCCATTTACTTCGCCTTCGACGTCTGTGGTCTGCGTGTAAACGGCTGCGCAAAATCCTCTCGGAACAAGCGTTTTAAGCAGTTCTGCATATTCGATATATTTGTCCGTAACTTCTTTTGAACTTTCAAATTTCACATATCCCCAGTTCTTATCGGGTTGCCACAGATGACCTTTCACGGGCCAGCCGATTCCGCCGTACTCTCCAAGCACGTTTGCACGTTTCGTATCGTACAGAAGGATTGCAGGTTCGGGATAATTGTGAACGTCAAGAATGTCGCCTATATCGGGATAGTTATTTCCGCCGCTGGCGTGATTAACCAAACGCGAGGGGTCGTAATCCTTTGTCCATTTGGTGATTTCGGAAGTTTTGAACTGTCCCCACGATTCGTTGAACGGCACCCATACCACTACGCTCGGATTGGGTTGCAGGAAGTCGATTATCTCTTTCCATTCCTTACGGAAATTATTTTCGGATTCAGCGCTTCTAACCGCCTCTACTCCGGTAAAATACCGTCCATGTTGAAATTCCGGTCCGTGTCCTCCGCTCGGCATATCTTGCCAAACAAGTATTCCGATACGGTCGCAATGCGTGTACCAGCGCGCAGGTTCGACTTTCACGTGTTTACGAATCATATTAAAGCCGAAATCTTTGGTTTTCTGCACGTCGTAAGCCAAAGCCTCATCGGAAGGAGCGGTGTATAATCCGTCGGGCCACCATCCCTGATCGAGAGGTCCGAACTGAAACAAATCTTCATTGTTCAACTGCATACGTACAATCCTGTCTTCCTTATTTCTTGCGATGGAAATTTTACGCATTGCAGCATAGCTCTTTACTTTGTCCTGCAATTTTCCGTTTTCGTAGAGATTGACTTCCAAATCGTAAAGGAAAGGCGATTTCGGCGACCAAAGTTTCTGTTCGGGAATGGGCAACGAAACTTGTTGTCCGGCAGCGAATTTGCTTGACGCAACGGTTTTGGCTCCGTCTTTCAGCACGACTTCGACAATGTCGCCCAATGCGGCGTTTGCGACGCAGACTTTCACCGATAACTGCTTGGCGTCAATGTCGGGAACGGTCTTTATAGCGGCGATATGTTTTTTCGCAACAGGTTCAAGCCAAACGGTTTGCCAGATTCCCGATACGGATGTGTACATGATTCCTTGTGGTTTGCTGACTTGTTTACCTCTTGGCTGTTCGCTTCTGCCTTCATCGCCGGGGTCCCAGACTTTAACGACGAGTTTTTGTTCGCCCGACGTCAAATATGGGGTAACATCAAACGAAAACGGAGTGTAACCGCCTGTGTGTTCGCCGACTTTTACGTCGTTGATATACACTTCGGCTTTCCAATCGACGGCTCCGAAATTGAGCAGAACGGATTTGCCTTTCCACGTCGAAGGAATTGTGAATGTCCGTTTATACCATAATTCATTAGCGCGTCCGAGCGGTTTTTGCACTCCCGACAGGTTGGATTCTACGGCAAACGGCACTAAAATCTTACCGTCGAACTTCACCGGTTCGATCGAGCCGGCAGGCACAATTGCATAGTCCCACAGTCCGTTGAGATTGCTCCACTGCGTACGTTCGAGAATTGGACGCGGATATTCCGGCAACACTTTGTTGGGATTGACTTCTTCCGCCCATTTGGTGCGAATTTTGTCCGTACTCGGATTCCATTGCGCAAATACATTAAAAGAAAATAAGATAAGCGATAACGCTGTTAAAAAATTTTTGTTCATGAGAATTATTTTATTAGAAATTTGTAAATACATGTTTGAGTGTATGTTTCGCCCGGATTCAGACGTGTCGAAGGGAAATTCGGATGATTGGGACTGTCGGGGAATTTTTGCGTTTCCAATGCCAGCGTCTCCCTGAATTTGATTGGTTTTCCGTATTTTCCGTTGTATGTTCCGTCGAAAAAGTTACCACTGTAGAATTGCAGTCCGGGCTGGTCGGTATAGACTTCCAACACTCTGCCACTTGCGGGTTCGTAGAGGGTTGCAGCCAGAGCGACCTTTCCTGTCGTGTTGTCTAACACCCAGTTATGGTCGTATCCCAAGCCGTTTTTCAGTTGCACGTCATTGTTGTTTATTCTTTCGCCTATAACAGTTGGTTTCTTGAAATCGAAAGGCGTGCCGACGACGGAAACAATCTCGCCTGTGGGTATCAAAACGCTATCAACGGGTGTTGTATGTGAAGCGTTTATTGTCAGGACATGGTCGGTGATTGAGCCGTTTGCTTCACCTTTGAGATTGAAAAAGGCATGATTCGACAGATTGATTACCGTAGGTTTGTCGGTGACGGCTTTATAGTCGATACGGAACTCATTCTGTGGGGTTAACGAGTAAGTCATGTCGATTTTGACGTTACCCGGAAAACCGTCGTCGCCGTCTTTTGAAGTGTACGAAAATTTAATCTCCGTATCTGACGCCTCACTCACATCCCAGACTGCCATATCCAAACCTTTCAATCCGCCATGCAAAGTTTGCCCGTTGTTGTTGATTGGCAACTGGTATGTTACGTTGTCAATCGTAAACTGTCCTTTCGCTATCCGGTTTGCGTAACGTCCTACTACACAACCCAAAAAGCGTTCTCCCGTGTTGTTGATATACCTGTCGATATTTTCATATCCGACGGCAATATCTTCATATTTTCCGTTTTTATCCGGAGCATAGATGGAAACAACTCTTGCGCCGAAATTCGTCACCTGTATTGTGATTCCGTTACCGGATTTCAGAGTGTAAAGCGTTGTCTTCTTTCCATCTGTTGTTTCAAATGCCGCCTTGTCGAGCAAAGGCAGGCTGTCTTTAGCCGTACATGCAGCCAGACTTAAAATAACAATTGTAAATATTAACGACCTCATAAGTATCTTTTTTAATTAATAATGGCGGCAAAGGTAAATATTATTTTTTATATGTACGCTTTTTTTTCGCTTGCTGCTGAACAAGCGGAAGTTTTACAAAGCAAATTCGTGGATAAAATACCTGTTTAATACGGCTTTGGAAAAAAGTTTTTAACAGCGATATTCACATTATAACCGTCTTGATATCAAAGAAATTTAATCATCTCGGACAGCAATTTTCCGGCAATAATCAAAACAAGATTTGTGTATGTGAAAAACAAGATATACTTTTGCAGCCTGTTTATAATATAAAAGATATAAACTGAATAGTAAAATAACAACAATTGCAAAAAGTTAATTATGAGCAACATTTTTTGTTCTTCAATTGGAAAAAAACTGATTATGAGCCTGAGCGGCGTGTTTTTAGTCGTTTTTCTTTTGTTACATGTGTCGGTGAATCTCACGGCGCTGTTTTCGCGGGAAGCCTACGAGGCTGCCTGTAACTTTATGGATAC
>JAISXV010000031.1 GCA_031270335.1 Prevotellaceae bacterium
AAAAGAGCAATTGTTCGGTTATGAACGCATTATATGGGGATTGAAACTGTCCGGCGAAAAATTGCCCGACGAGGTACAGCAAATTAAAAAAGCCAAAGTTGCTGAAACATTATTCGAAATGCATCATCAACTGATCAAAGTAATCAAACAGGAACTGAAAAAATTTTATGATGATTGAGAATGGTAAATGCTTATTTTCCATATTATTGCTCATCTAAGGTTGTAAAAGCCTTGATTTTGAGAGGTAAATACAACTTTTTTTCACGTTGGAATATCGCTGAATCGTTGTAAAAGCCTTGATTTTGTAAGGTAAATACAACCGATATTGTGCCGGGTATGGGAGGGTTGTCGTTGTAAAAGCCTTGATTTTGTAAGGTAAATACAACGAATTCTTGCCATGCCCGTTCAAAGGACGTGTTGTAAAAGCCTTGATTTTGTAAGGTAAATACAACCGTAACACTTGTGGAGCAAATCGTTCCCGAGTTGTAAAAGCCTTGATTTTGTAAGGTAAATACAACTGCTAATGACGATGCCTGCTGCAATTGCAGTTGTAAAAGCCTTGATTTTGTGAGGTAAATACAACCTTCAAATGCTCTGAGCGTAGCTTCCAGCTGTTGTAAAAGCCTTGATTTTGTAAGGTAAATACAACTGAAACGCTCGACAGTATCGCAGATAATTCTGTTGTAAAAATCTTTAATTTGGAGCAGGTTTATTTTGACGAATATACCGGATTCTCTATTGACGACATCCGACAATATTGCTGTTGGTGACGTGATTACAGTAACGTATAACAAATTGTACGAAAGTTATAATTCGAGATCCGTAGTAGCGAATAAGATAATGCGATAAACGGTTATCCTTTTTCTTTCGGGAAGCTGCCTTTTGTTTCGGGAATCTGCCTTTTCTTTTCGGGAAGCTGCCTTTTCCTTTCGGGAAGCTGCCTTTTCCCTTCGGGAAGCTGCCTTTTCCTTTCGGGAATCTGCCTTTTCCTTTCGGGAATCTGCCTTTTTGCTTCGGGAAGCTGCCTTTTTGTTTTGGGAAGCTGCCTTTACGGAAATTTTTAACGCAAAGGGCGCTAAGATTTACGCAAAGTTTGCAAGGCAATTGGCGGTCCGGCAATGATAAATTAGATTGATTTTAGATATATTAAATACAAACATTGATAAACCTTTGCGCTCTTCGTAGTTAAATAAAAAATCGAAAAAAATACTGTTTTCGAAAAAAATGTTTACTTTTGCAAAAAATATTAAATGTTTAACTTTCTTATAAATTAAAAAAAGTATGGCAACAAAAACGTATGCACAGACAATCAGCGACACCACAGTGATGGTAAAAGGTATTCGCGACAATCAGGAAGTATTAGGAAAACGGCAAATCGACACTGTTTTTGCCGATTCTCTGCAAGCCGACATCGATACGGCTGTTACCCTGAACAACGAACAGGAATCGCTCAAAGCCAAGCTCAAGGCCAAAACCGAACAGCTCGACGCTGTTATGGCGACTTTGACGAAGAAAGCCGGCGATGCGCGCAAAATCATCAAATTAGACATACCGCAATCGTCATGGCGCGAATTTGGCATCAACGACAAACGGTAACCGTCGTTACGACTCGATTTTGTTAAAAGATGATGCAAAAACGAAATTTGTTTTTTTCTTGTGAAAAAGTGACAGTCACCTTATTACGTATGGCTATCGGGTGGCACTTTCTCTACGAAGGCGCAGTTAAAATTATGATAGATGGTTGGTCATCACAGCCTTATCTGGCAAATACCTCGGGTTTTTTCTCTCCGTTCTATCATTGGCTTGCATCTTCTCCTGCCATCGATCTTATTGATTGGATGAATATCATTGGGTTGATACTTATCGGTTTGGCGCTGTTTATGGGGATATTCATACGTTTTTCGGCGGCAGTAGGCGCTTTACTGTTGATTCTCTATTACTTTGCCTATCCGCCTTTTGGAATGTCGCTGTCGAGCATTTCGCGGGAGAGTCATCTGTTTATCGTTGATACTTTGTTGCTTGAATCCATTGCATTGATCTTTATTATTTTTTACCGCAACAAAGGATATGGTATCGACCATCTGCTCGGTTATTGGCGAAAAAGGAACAAATCCGTTGAAACTGAAACTGTTGACAGCCGGCGTAAAGCCATTAAAGATTTGGTTTCGTTACCTTTGCTCGGATTGATGGGGTGGGGCGCATGGCAAAACGAACGGCGACACGGAGTGGACGTCATGAGCGGCGCAACAATTACGGTTAACAGATTGGATTTAAGCGAACTGAAAGGAGCGCTACCATGCGGAAAAATCGGCAAACACGAAATCAGTCGTCTTGTGTTGGGCGGAAATCTTATCGGCGGGTGGGCGCATGCCCGCGACCTGCTCTATGTCAGCCCCTTATCCAAGGCTTATAACACCGAACGCAAAATCTACGAAACACTTAAACTTGCCGAAGCAGCAGGAATCAATACTATCAATATCGGTTTTCCATCGAATAATCTTTTGCAAAAATACAAAAAAGTAACAGGCAGTAAACTGAAAGTAATTACGCAAATATCAGCCGACGTAAGAGACGATTCCAAACTCTTCGACAACATGTATCAAGCCATAAATTTTGGCGTTGACATCATTCAGATTCAAGGCAATTGGGTTGACTGGATGGTGCGTGACCGGCTCATTGAACGTATCGGACGGCTACTCAATAAGATAAGGGAAGAAGGGTTCACTGCCGGACTTGGCGCTCACACGGTAGATTCGCTGATTGCCTGTCGGGATGCAGGTATCATTCCCGATTATTACATGAAAACTATGCACCACGACAACTATTGGTCGGCGCATCCAAAAGAAAACCGCGTTCCTTTTGAAGTGGACGGAGAAAGTCATTTGGATCATAACAAATTCCATGACAACTTGTTTTGTCTTTTTCCCGAGCGTACCATCGAATTTGTGCGTAGCGCTACCGTTCCCGTAATGGGTTTTAAGGTACTTGCCGCAGGCGCCATTCAACCGGAAGACGGTTTCAAATGGGCGTTTGAAAACGGCGCGGATTTCATTTGTGTCGGAATGTTTGATTTTCAGATTGTAAACGATGTAAATATCTGTTTAGACACGCTTGCCGCCGTCGAAAAGGAAAAAATCCGCAAACGGCAATGGTTTTGAAACAACACGAAGTATAAAAATCTGTGAAAATCTGTATTATTCGTGATATCTGTGTGCCATATCAGAAATTTTGTATAATTTTGCGCGTGTTTAATTCGAAAAAATTAAATGAATGAAAGTTAAGATAGTTTACCTTTTTTTGATAACATTAGTTGTTTCAGGCTGTTCCACAAGTCGTAACACGTATTTAAGTCGCAAATATCACGATGTGACGGCATATTATAACGTATATTTCAATGGTCGTGAAAGTCTGAAGCAGGCATCGAAAAAGGCGGAAGCAATAGAATCGCAAAATTTTGATGAGATATTACCTGTTTTTGCTTTCGAATACGAGCAGGTTGCGGGATTGGTGTCCGGAGAGATGCAACGCGCTATTGACAAGGGAGATAAGACCGTTGCAAAACACTCTATCACGGTCAAACCCAAAAGAAAAAAGAACATGACGCGTGAGCAGCGGGAGTTTTACAATAAAAAAGAATTTAACCGCTTTGTCGATGACGCTCAACTGATTACCGGAAAGGCTTATGTCTATATGCACGAATACGCTGTGGCTGAAGAAAAATTTGCTTTCATCACAACTGAATATCCCAAAGAGACAAGCGCTTATGACGCACAGGCGTTTCAGGCTGTTGTACTTGCGCAGGACAAACAGTATGTCCAAGCCGAAGATTTGTTAGTGTCGCTAACAAGAAAAAAAGACCTCCCACGAAAGACCGAACCTTTGTTAAATGAGGCTTTTGCCGATTTGTATATCAAACAGGGCAAATATCAGGAAGCCATTCCTTATTTGGAGAAAGCCCTCAAACGCGCCAAAGGCAAGAATAAAAAAATCCGTTTTCACTTCATTTTGGGACAGTTATATCAAAAGACAAGTAACAATTCCAAAGCAGTAGAACATTTTTCGAAAGTCCTGAAAAAAAATCCGCCATATCTGACCGCTTTCAACGCCGAAATGGCTATGGCATACACTTATAACCCCGAAACCCAGAGGGGCAATATTCGCAAGATTCTGGAAAAAGCGTTGAAAAACGAGCAGAACGCAAACTATCATGACCAGATATATTATGCCTTTGCGAAACTCGAAGAGACAGAGGGAAATATCCCCGAAGCGAAGCAGTATTACCGAAAATCCGTATCCGCAACGGGCGTCAATACACGACAGAAAGGACTCTCGTATCTGGCTTTGGCTGAATATCATATCAAAGACGGCGACTATATCGGAGCGTACACTTGTTACGACAGTTCGGCGATTATGCTTGGCGCCGACCATTCGCTGTATGAAGAAGCATCGTCGAAAGCCGGTAAATACAGAAAGTTAGCCTTAAATATGAAAGTCGTGGAACGTGAAGATGGTTTGCAAAAACTGGCAAGCCTGTCACAGGACGATTTGGATAAATTGATTGACGAAAGAATACAACAGGCTGAAAACGAGAAGAAAAAAATCGCCGAAGAGCAGGAACGGCTGAAAAAGTTGAAAGCGGATATCGATGCGCAATCATCACAGGGACAATGGTATTTCTACAATTTGACCTCGCTTGAACTCGGCAAAACCGATTTCGCAATGAGATGGGGACAACGAAAATTTGAAGACAACTGGCGGCGTAAAAACAGGGGAATACAGGCGCAGTCTGAATACGATTTGGAATCGGAAAACGAAGAAACAGCGGATGTTACACAGCCTGACGTAACCGACAGGGAAGCGTTTTTGGCAAACATTCCACAAACCGACGAAGCAAAAAACGCCTCGAACGAAAAAATCGTTACCGCAATGTTCAACATCGGCGAAGCGTACAGGGACGATTTGAATGACCTCACCAAAGCAACCGAAACATTCGAAGATTTAATCCGCCGTTTCCCCGGTAACAGTCTTTTGGCTGAGACATACGTCGCTCTGTTTGAGATTTATACGAAAACCGGCGACAGCAATAAAGCCGGATATTACAAAAATCTGATGCTGCAAAATTATCCAAATAATCCGAAAGTTCTTGCCGCTACCGATCCGGGATATATCGGCAGAGTCAAAGCGCAGGAAGCGTCGGAAGAAAACGATTACTACGCCGCTCTCAATTATTACACATCGAACAGATTGGCAGACGCTTACATAACTTCGTCAAACGGATTGACAAAATATCCTTCGGGCAGGCTTGTTCCGCAGTTTACTTTGCTCAAAGTGTTGTCCGACAACTATAACGGTGACATTGTCAGATACAAGGCGGCGCTCGACGATGTTGTGAAAAAATATCCCGGCAACACGGCGGCGACTTATGCGCAAAATGTCCTGACCGAGCTCGAAAAATCGGAATTTAAGTGGATTACCGAAACAAAACCGGCTGAAACAAAGGATGCTACACAACAAACGGACACAAATCAAAAACCTCAGTCCGAACAGCAAACCGTGCAGGAAACAGTAACGCCGAAGTATTTCATCCAGTTCAACAAACAGGCGGCAAGTACAATAAAATCAAAATATTCCATCGAAGATGGCGCTCATGCTTTTGTAATGATTACAGACGCCAAGGTGAACATGAACAGGTTGAGATTCAATATACTGTCGTTCAATACAACCAATTATATCGAAGAAAATTATGACGTCAAGATTGCCGATTTTGTTGATAACAAAATGATAATCATGACGAAAATCAAAGACAGAGAGGCAGCAATCGGATTTTTCAACCAGATATCCAACGACAAGAAAGCATTTAGCAGTCTGACTGTCAATGATTATATTGCATTTATAATCCTTGAATCGAATCTTGAATTGATGCGTAAAGGGACGTCTTTTTTAGATTATGTCGATTTCTTTAACAAAATATATACGTATTAGGCGGGCAAATTATTTCAGTGTAAATGGATACTAATGAGCGATTTAGAAATGTGATGGACTGGTTCAGGACGAATGTGCCGGTAGCCGAAACGGAGTTGCATTACGAAAATCCTTATCAACTGATTGTCGCAGTGATTTTATCGGCGCAATGCACCGATAAGCGGGTGAATATCGTAACAAAGGAGTTTTTCAAGAAATATCCGTCGGCGGAATCGCTGTCGAAAGCAAGCGTACCCGATATTTTCGAGTTAATAAAGTCGGTTTCGTATCCGAACAATAAGTCGAAACATTTGTTGGGAATGGCGCAAATGCTGGAGAATGAGTTTCATGGCGAAGTTCCCGACAACATCGACGATTTGCAGAAACTGCCGGGAGTGGGACGTAAAACTGCGAATGTCATTGTTTCTGTTGTGTTTAAGAAACCTGCTATGGCTGTTGATACACACGTGTTCAGAGTTGCCGAAAGGGTAGGGCTGGCTGTCAATTCTAAAACTCCTTTCGAGACTGAAAAACAGTTGGTTAAAGGCATACCCGAACAGGATTTGCCTGTAGCGCATCACTGGCTTATCCTGCACGGACGATACGTTTGCACAGCCCGTAACCCGAAATGCGCCGAATGTGGAATCAAAGATTATTGTAAATATTATGCTAATATAAATGAATCATGAATAAGGAAATATTTGAGTTTCTGTCTGATCTGGAGAGAAACAACAACAGAGAATGGTTTGCTCAAAATAAAAAACGATACGAAAACGCTAAAAAGACGCTCGAAGGGTTTGTTACGAAACTGATACTGAATATCAATTCTTTCGACCCGAGTATTGATATTAAGGACGCTTCGAAAACGTTTTTCCGAATCTACAGAGACACCCGTTTTTCGCCAAACAAAACTCCGTACAAAATTAATTTCGGCTCAATAATTGTTCCCGAAAGTTACAGACATTCATGCGAATATCCGGCGTATTATCTTCATCTGCAAAACAATGACAATTTTGTTTCGATGGGTATTTACATGCCGGGGTCGCAGGTATTAAAGCAGGTTCGCAACGCTATAGACGAAGATTTCGAGACTTTTTCCGAAATAACCGGAAAACTCGAAAACAGTTTCGGCGATATGTTGCATGGCGCTGAAGATTCGTTGAAACGTGTCCCGCCGGGATTCGACAAAAACAGCCCTGCCGCTGAGTATCTCAAACTGAAAAACTTTTATGTTTACAAAGGATTCTCAAATGCAGAAGTATTGCAGAACGATTTTCTCGAAAAAATAACTTCGCTCTACATAGACAGTTACGAACTGAAAAAATGGTTTGCAAAAGTGATTATTACAGAATAATCACATCTTTTTTTCGTTCTTCCGGCGTTACTTTCAGCGAGACAATTTTGCCTGCTTTCACTGTTGCTTCGACAGTTGTCTGGTACGGAGCGTGCAGTTTGAACGACACGTCCCAATCTTTTGGCAATGCGGGCAGGAGATAGATTTTTTCTCCGTCGGTCTGCATCAGCATTTCCTGTAAACCAATCATTCCGGAGCCGCCCCAGTTATGGTCGGGAACCCAGTCGTGACCCGGACCCCACCATGTCGGGAATCGTCGTCCCGAATTTTTCAGTTTCTGTTTGATTAAATCGGCGGCTTCGTCAGCCATTCCCAACTGCGCAGCCCATATCGGATATTGTTTCCAACTCAGTATATTTTTTTGAGCAACAACATGAGGGTCATATAAATATGTATTCTGTGCGATTTCCAAATCCGGCTTTCCGACACCGTATAATCCCCATGGAAAAACCGGATACAATTGCGGACATTCTATATTTTGAACGAATTGCCATTTTTCAGCCGGAGACAATACTTTATGCCCGTCGATTTCGCGGAAAGGAACGGGCGGAATACGTTTCAACATCGTTGTCCATTTTTCGCGCTTTTCGGCAGACAGATAACTTTCCGGCAGTTCCAGCAATCGGGTTAAAATCACTTTCAAAGCGCATATCACCGTTGTGGAATTATACGTCATTTTGTACGTTTCGCAGGCAGAACTTGGATAAAAAACATAACATCCATTATCGTCCCAGATTTTCGTTCCTCTCGTGCGGGCTAAGTGCTGATAATGTTCGTCGTAGAAGACAAGGCAACTCTCAATCAGCGGCATATATTCCGCAATATTCCGGTTGTCGAATCTTTCGGTTTCGATAATCATCATGCAGAACTCAAACACCGTTTCCCACAAATATTCCAGCCAGGGATTATATTGCATTCCCTTGTCGTATCCTTCGGGACGGTTAATTCCATATTCGAATATTTGAGGAAGTCCAAAGTTTTCAATCTGTTCGGTAAAACATGCACCTGCATGATTCCAGTAAACCCGACTACGCAGTTCGGCGTTTTTCAGTGAACGCAAGTAGAAATCAAACTGCGGTTTCATCATGTCCACATCGCCGCTTTTCAGCATTGGCCAGTAAACAAGACGTTGATTCTGTGCGGTCATTGTGCCGCCGCCCCAGTTTCGATGATCGGGCGTTCCTTTGTTGTTACTGTCGATGTGAGCAGGGTCGAAAGTAAACAGTCCTCCATTGAATTTCGTAGGCCATTTTCCGTATGCGTTACATGCTAACTGATAGCGAAACAGTTGATAATTACGGGCGACCTGCCATTTTTCATCTGTTTCGTCGCCTTCGATAAAGATATAACTCCTGTCCCAAAATTGTTTCCACCATTCCAAAGTCTTCTGACGGGCGTTTTTACGTGCTGCTGACGCTTCTTTCCGAATCTGTTCCAATTGAGTTTTCCACTCTTCGGCGCTTGCCGTATGCTCGACATGAAGCCCGATTTCGAGACGATGAGTTTTTGACGTTTTTTTGCTTTCCAAATTCCATGATTTGTAATCCGTATTCAGATAACGACCATCGGAAATACCTGTAAACGACATATTTTCGCCCTGAAAATAACCTCCGAAAGTAAGATTGCGGATGGGATTATACATCTCATTTTTCACCGATTCCAACCCTTGCAGACGTACCGTCAAATCGAAAATATCTTCCATATCAGCTTTGTTACGGTGATAAAAAACGATTCCGCCGGACGAAGTTTCTATTATATCTTTATATGTTTTTATCGTGCCAAACTCTTTCTTTTTAGTCTTGAAACTGTTCGAAAACAGTTGGTTGTCCACCGGGATAAAATCTTCGAAACGCCAATTTTCGTAACCGGCTTTCAAAAGTGTCGCCTGTTTACCGGTAACTTCCACATGTACAACGGGACGGAATACGTCCACCCAGATAATCACTTCCGTGCCGTTACCGCGAACGGAAACATAACCTTTGTCTAATTGCAAGACTTGTTGAAAATCGTCTTTGCCTGTGATTCCCGGCGTCAAAGTCAGGCGAATACGTCCCAACTTCAGCATTTCATTATTTTCGTCAAACGTTCCGCTTCGTGAAAGATAAAACAGAATGTCGCCGTTTTCGACCCAGACATTCAGCCCGATGTCGCCGCCTCCGCAGGGCATCGATTCAGAAGAGTTTTGACTTGGAGCATCCCATACAACACGGTATGTGGATAAATCGACAGATGGCGTCGAATAAGCGGGAACAAGCGCAATGGACAGTCCCAGAATAAGTAATATTATTTTTTTAATCATAGTGTGTTATTATCTATATAATTATTTCATTGTTCGAAAAGTTTCAGCGTCTTTTCAAAACGAGTCCCTTTCAGTTCGGGAATCTGTATAATCCACGAACGGGAATAATAATAAAGGCTGTCAACAAAATCACAATGCACATCTTTCAATTCCTCGCCGGTAATCATATCTGTAATACGGATACGTGAGGTAATTACCGGGGCTTTTTTGACTGTTACTCCCTCGCCAACGAAGAAAATGCCATATACCGGTTTGTCGGGCGCTGAATATTGCCTGTCTAAACGATTCCAGGTTCGCATAAAATCGGTACGATAAGCGAATTTCAAAACCTCGATGCTCACAGTTTTGTGCTCTCCTTCTTTCGTCCGTACCCGCACTGTGAAATCTTTCTCCTGAAAGATATCGTTCTGTTCATATTTCTGTGGCGCAGAGGTCAATTCAATGACTTCATCGTCGATAATGGTGGAAATAATATCGAGCGCTACATTGTTATCTACCGTCAGGCTGAATGTTTCCTGAGTTTCCTGACTGTCTGTTTTTGTTTTTGTACTCATTGTATTAATGTTTTATATGTTTATAAATTATTTTCAGATTTTTTATTTTGTGTTTTCAAGGGCGGCAAGTTTTGCAATAAGCGCCTCCTTTTCGGCACGTTCACGAGCAATGACCGCTTCTTTTTCGGCGATGACCGTATCTTTTTCGGCGATGACTGTATCTTTTTCGGAAATAATTTTATCTTTTTCCTCAAGTTTCACCTGATTTTTTCTTTCAGCTATACGGAAATGTTCCAGAATATCATCTTCGACCAGCATGGCTTCGCGTATTTCTTTGCTTACCGCTGCTTGCTGTAAACGGCGTATGACAGGACGGTATTCTTCCGGAAAATGTTCTTCTTTGAGATTAAGAATATGATGGTCGTTCATCCGGTTTGCCTGATCGAAAATGCTTAGCAGTATTTCCATTTCATTCCGACGACGACCTTTCAGTTCCGGCACTTGAACAATCCACGAACGATGATGAAGAGTTTCTATAAATTCGTTGCGCAGGTCTTTTAACTCCTTACCGGTAGTCATATCTGCGGCGTAAGGATTTACAGTAATCACCGGTATTCCTTTGACGTCCAATCCGTCGCCAAGAAAGAAAATGCAATATATCGGCATTGCATGTGTCGTTTTTTCCGAATCAATATAACTGTTTTCATAATTACGGTACTGACTGCCAAGATAACGCCTGAACCGCATGATATCGGTATTCAATGAAATTTTCTGTACCTCTATCATTACTATTTTCAAACCTTCATTTGTATGTATCCGAGCAATGAAATCAAGCCGGTAAACACTCCAACTTTTGTCCAGGACTTTATCGTCCAGTTTCTGTACATATTCCTGCGGCGCAAAGGACAATTCGATAACTTCTTCGTTGATAATAGTTGAAATAAGTTTGCGTGCAACTTTGTTATCCTCCATCAAATATTTGAACACATGGTCGTAAATAGGATTGGCTATCAACTCTTCCTGTGATTCCGAACTGTCTGTTTTTGTTTTCGCACTCATTGTATTAATGTTTTATATGTTTAAATATATAATATCGGCTGCAAAGTTAATAATTTTTTTAATCCTGCAAATCTGATTTTGCACACTTTTCTAAAAACGAACATCCCGAACAGGCGTTATGACTTTTGTAGATGTTGTTATGCAACTCCATTTCTTCGTCTTTCACACACCTTATTCCCAACTTTTTCATGTTTTTATTACGTCCTGTGTCGTTTTCGGTAAATTCGCCTTTTATCCAGATGCGGACGCCAAGTCCGGCAACGCTCAGGGCAAGTAATATCGCTGTCAGGATAAAGAGTTTCATAACGTTTATCCCTTATCTTTAAGAATGACGTCGTGGGCGCCGCCTTCGACTATGCTTGTCGATGACACTAAGGTTATTTTTGCGTTTTGCTGCAGATCGTCGATTGTTACGGCTCCGCAACTGCACATCGTCGATTTGATTTTCGACAGAGTAATATCCAGATTGTCTTTCAATTTACCGGCATACGGGACGTAACTGTCCACTCCTTCTTCGAATTTCAACGATTCGGAGCCTCCGTTGTCGTAACGTTGCCAGTTTTTAGCGCGATTTGAGCCTTCGCCCCAGTATTCTTTGACGTAATTGTTTCCAATCCGCAGTTTTTGTGTCGGCGATTCGTCGAAACGTGCAAAATATCTGCCCATCATCAGGAAATCGGCGCCCATAGCGAGAGCCAAAACCATTTGATAGTCATGCACTAATCCGCCGTCGCTGCAAATAGGGACGTAATAGCCTGTTTTCTCAAAATATTCGTTACGGGCTTTTGCGACGTCGATGAGAGAAGTCGCCTGTCCTCTGCCTATTCCCTTCTGTTCGCGGGTGATGCAGATCGAACCGCCCCCGATACCTACTTTGATGAAATCGGCTCCGGCATTTGCCAAAAAATCAAACCCTTCCTTATCGACTACATTTCCTGCGCCGACAGATATATCGGGATAATTTTTCTTCGACCACAACAGCGTTTCCTGTTGCCATTCCGAATATCCGTCAGACGAATCAATACACAGGACATCCACGCCGGCGTCAACAAGCGCCGGAATACGTTCACGATAATCGCGGGTGTTGATTCCCGCTCCAACAAGCAGGGTTTTGTCTTTTCCCGAAAGTTCGTTGGGGTTTTCGCGGTGACTGTCGTAATCTTTCCTGAACACGAAATAGACCAGATTGTTATCCTGATCAATTATCGGGAGGGTGTTCAGTTTATTGTCCCAGATAATCTGGTTTGCGTCGGTGAGGGTGATTCCGAGCTCGCCGGTGATAAGTGATTTGAAAGGTGTCATAAACTCTTCGACTTTCTTGTCGGGAGCGTCTCTTTCCGGACGGAAATCGCGGTCGGTTATCAGTCCGAGTAATCGTCCGTTCGGGGTTCCGTCGTGGGTTACTCCGATTGTGGAATGTCCGGTTTGGATCACCAAATCAACCACGTCTTTTAACGTACTGTCGGGCTTGAGATTCGAATCGCTCACCACAAATCCGGCTTTGAATTTTTTCACTTTTCTGACCATCTCGGCTTGTGTGTCGATTGCCTGCGAAGCAAATATGAACGACAACCCGCCGTTACGGGCTAATTCTATCGCAAGTTCGGGTCCCGATACCGATTGCATTATCGCCGATACAAACGGAATGTTCAACTCCAGAGCCGCCTGATTATCGGTTGATTTGTACTTGACAAGGGGCGTCTTTAACGACACGTTGGAAGGTGTACACTGCTTTGTCGTAAGCCCCGGAATAAATAAATATTCCCCAAAAGTTCTCGAAACATCATCTATATAAATTGCCATACTAAATAGATATTAAATTTCGCGCAAAGATAATGCTTATTTTTTGATTTGCGATTTTTGATTGTATTATCTGATTTACAAAATTTGTCGTTCCGGCGGCGTTTTTTTCCATTTCATCACTTTTTATTTTCCAAATGTTCTATAATAGTCGTATATTTGCAGCCGAAATCGTTTATGTAATATGTTTGTAACTAAAATTTAGATGATGAAGACGAATTATAAAACAGCGCTTGTGCTGTCGATTGCAATAAGTTTGTTGGTGAATGCCATATTTTTAATGGCGTTTTTCTACCGAGAGATTCCCAGGGGAGTAATGCCGCGGCATGTTCCCCAATTCGACCTCCTGCGGACAATGGTGAATATCGTTTCGCAGTTTATATCTTCGTTTGCGCTGTATGTGCTTATCTTCAATATATTCAAGATACGGACGTCGGAACGGGTCAGACTGTTGATTATCATTGTTGCTACATCGGTGGTCACTTATTTTTTGAGCGGTTCGATATCGGAATTGCAGATGGATATTTTCAATCTCGAAAACCGTCCACGTTTCAAGAAAAACTTTGTGGGAGCGGGCGAACTGTTACGCGATTATCTGGTTGCTCTGGTAATCGTTTTTTCGGCGCAATTGATTTATATCTCTCAAAAACAGCAAAAGACGTCGCTCGAAAACGAAGCTTTACGTGCGGAATATATGCGAAGCCGTTACGAAGCGCTTAAAAATCAGGTCGATCCTCATTTTCTTTTCAATTCGTTGAACACGCTCAATTCGCTCATCAAAATCGACGCCGACAAAGCGCAGGAATATGTCCAGCAACTCTCGTATGTGTTCAGATATACGCTGCAAAACGCCGAGGTGATAAGCCTCAGCGAGGAACTGAAATTTACCAAAGCATATTGCCATTTAATGCAGATACGTTATGGCAACAATCTTGATTTCGAATATAATATTGACGAAAAACTCTACGACAGCCTGATTATTCCGTTAAGTTTGCAGACTTTGGTCGAAAATGCAATAAAACATAACGTAGTCAGCAACAAACAGCCGTTGAAAGTGAAAATCGAAGGCATCGACGATTCGGTGAAAGTATCGAATCACATACAGTTAAAAAAGGAAGTCGAAACCGGCGAAAGAATAGGTCTTGTGAATCTTGCCGAAAGGTATAAACTGATGTGGAAAAAAGAAATCGTCGCCGTAAAAACCGACGATACTTTCGAAGTAACTGTCCCACTGATGAAAAGTTGATTAAAAAACAAAAGAATATGAAAACAATTATTATCGAAGACGAATTTATTGCAGCCGAAACATTGAAATCGTTAATAGCGGAAATCGACGAAAACATTGAGATTATGGCAGTTTTGCAATCAATCGAAGAATCGGTCGAATGGATAGAGATGCATCCCGATCTCGATTTGATTTTCATGGATATACATCTTGCCGACGGCTCGGCGTTTATGATTTTCGACAGCGTCGAAATCAGATGTCCGATAATATTTACTACCGCTTATGACGAATATGCTCTGAAAGCGTTCGAAGTAAACAGTATCGACTACATCCTGAAACCAATAAGCAAAGACGCTCTCGAAAAATCAATCTCGAAATATCGGAAACTCAACGGTAACAGCGCATATAATCAAAATATTATCGCCAACCTGATGGAAAGTCTGAGGCGATACAACAAATCGTACAAAAGTTATTTCCTTGTTCCGGAACGCGATAAACTCATTCCTCTGGCTGTAAACGATATCTATTACATCTATATAGACACAAAAATTGTGAAAGCCGTTACCGCCGAAAATAAAAGCCGCTACATCGACAAAACGCTCGACGAAATAATGATCGACCTTGACCCCGAAGAATTTTTCAGAGCAAACCGTCAATATATCATCTCACGCACGTCGATTAAAGATATGTCGATATGGTTCGGCAACAAATTGTCCGTCAATCTCAAAATTCCTGTCAACGAAAAAATCATTATCAGCAAAGCGCGTGTGAAAGAATTTAAACAGTGGTTTGCCGGAGGAAATTAAGAATTATATCCCACAAGGGATAATTTGTAGGATAATTGTTGGAAAAAGCTTTACCTTTGCGCGAAATTAAATGTTAAAAAATGGCTTTAGTGAGACCGGTCAGAGATATTGACCCAAAGATTGGAAATAATTGTTTTTTAGCTGAGACAGCGGTGATTATAGGCGATGTTGTGTTAGGCGACGACTGCAGTGTGTGGTATGGCGCAGTTTTGCGCGGAGATGTAAATTCCATTATAGTCGGCAACAGGGTAAACATACAGGACGGCGCTGTTTTGCATACCTTATATCAACGTTCAATAGTCGAAATCGGCGACGACGTTTCTATTGGACACAATGCAGTGATACATGGGGCGAAAATCGGCAATAATGTACTTGTCGGCATGGGCGCCGTAATATTGGATAACGCTGTGGTTCCGGACAATACCATTATAGCTGCCGGAGCGTTAGTGCTAAGCAACGCCGTTCTTGAACCGGGGACATGGGCGGGCGTACCGGCAAAATTAGTTAAACCTGTCACAGAAGAAAGTACAGAAATGATAGCAAACAATGCACAGGGATATCTGATGTATAAACAGTGGTTTACCGATCCGGAAAGGTTTTTGTGAGATCATCTGAACCGTCATTCGTTTTTTCGTGACCGATAAAATCTTTCGGCAGTACGCCGAACTGTTTTTGGAAGCATTTTGAGAAATACGATGGATTATTGAATCCTCGTAATTCCTGAAACGAACTTGCAGTTGGATTTTACGGAACATATTGTATGTCAAGTTCATCAGTCCAATGATTGCAGTCGCACGTTTGATACCGATGAAAAATTATATCGCTAATATACAGATATATATATATATTTTCGAAGAAAAATATTGAAAAATGTCAATGGTATTATTTTTTTTATTATCTTTGTACGATTTTTATTGCACGATTTTTATTCGGAGTGTTTTAATGGGATTTCGGCTCCCTGTAAAATCAAAATAAACAAAACAGTTTTTAGGAATCCCCTTAAATAGTTGAAATTATGAAAATAAATAATAAAATTAGTTTAATCATAATGATTGTTTTTGCAATGAGTTGCACAGAAAAGAAAAAAGAAGATGTCGTCGAAAAAATAATCTATTTCGACTCTCAAAAAAACATCAAATTATATGACATGAAAGATATAATGGACAGTACTTTTTTGATAATTCCGTTAGAAACCAATAATGAGGCATTGATTGGCGAAATTAAAAAACTGGAAATACGCAATAATCGAATATATGTTATGGACCAGATGTCGCAATCTGTTTACATATTTGATATGGACGGTAAATATTTGAATAAAAAAATGGCGATAGGACAGGGTCCCGGAGAATATGTAAATTTATCCTATATGACAGTTACCGATTCTTCACTTATTGTAATAGACCATTTTATGGGAAAACAAATAGAATACGAACTTCCTTCTTTAAAATTAATTGGAGAAGAAAGGATTTTCGAAAAAATATGGATTAACGAGGTATTTTATCTCAACGGATACATATATTATATGAATGAGTATAATGATATTGGAACGGGAAAATTTAAACTGTATTCCAGAAAGAGTAATACCGAAGATTTCAATAAATATTTACCTTTTTCGGAAGAAAGACCCTTATCTTTGGGTATCGGTGGTACACAATATGCAATAAACGGAGATGAAATTTCTTTAGTTTATATGGGAAATGACAAAATTTACCGATTGCGTGACGGACAAGCATATCCGGAATATGAAATGAGATACAAAGATGAAAAGGTTGTGTACAATTCCGGAAAAGTGGAAAATGTATTCAGTGATAATCCCTCAGGTCGCGTTATAGGAATAGGCGGAATTAACGAATCGGACAAATATCTGTTCATTGATATATCATTTACGGGAGAAACTTCTCTGTATACCTGTCTTTATAACAAACATGACGGTTCAACGATTATATATCAAAAATCTGCAATTAACAGTAATTTTTCCGAATACATGAATATTAAAGCAGACCGGATTATTGATAACCGACTAATATGCTGGTATGATGCCTCTGTTATAGTGCATTTGTTTCCGCCCCAATTTTTATCTTTCACTAATAAAGAATATGAACGCAGATATAAAAACATGTGTGAAAATTTGAAAGACGAAGACAATCCGGTGTTATTTATATACAATTTAAAATAATCGCATGAAAATACAGGAATATAAATTATATAAATAAAAAATATGATAATGAAAGCATTTAGATTATTACTTTTAATTTTTGTACTTTGTTCCTGTTCTCAAAACAAAGTAGTGAGCGATTTGATAGAAATTCATATAGATCCGTCGAAAATAGAAGAGGCTTATGATATATCAAATAATGTTGAACCCGAATGGGATATAGTAGCGCTGGAAACTACGGACGAATGTCTTATCAGTGATATTAACGGAATTGAGTATCAAAACAACAGATATTATATACTGGACAAAGCCGGCAGCAGTGTTTTTATATTTGATTCTACAGGAAAATTTATTTCGAAACTGTATAAGAAAGGTGAAGGTCCCGATGAATATTCCGAGATAGATGCCTTTTGTGTTGAAGGTAAAAACATCTGGGTTTCGGATGGGAATATGCGATGGCTGATATGTTACGACGAAAATTTAAAAATGATAGACCGTTTCAGCATTTTTGAGATTATGGGAGCGTATGACATAAAATATCGCAACGGCTATCTTTATTTGGCAACCAACTGGTCGGGCTGGAATGAAAAAAACATGCAATTGGCAACATATAATATTCAAACCAAAGAGATAACAGGGCTCTGGTATGTTCCGAAAATAAGTGACGAAGCGGCGCATTGGATAAAGCCAACTCAATTGGCTCAATCGGGGTCGTCATGTTTATTCATACATTCATATTGCGATACGATATTTCAAATTGATGATGAAGGATTTGTTCCAAAATACAAGGTGATTTTCAGTGAAAGATATAAGGATATACCTAAACCAATAGAAGAATACATGGATCCAAATAATAAACATATTATCACTGGAATAGAAAACATTAAACAAACGAAAAATAAAATTATTATAGGATATCCAGACTACGAATATTTAAGGTCGGCTATTTATGATAAAGTCTCAGGAATCTGTAATGTTTACACAGTGTTGGTTTATTCGGACTTGAATAATCTTGAGATATATCAAAACACTACATTTTTTGAGAATAACAATGTAGTAAGTAGCTATCCTGCTTACATGTTTTTAGGTTTTTATGAGAAAGAAACTGATCGTGCAAAAATCCAAAACGAATCATACCGGAAAAAGATAGAATCCATAGTTTCTTCTATTGATGAATATTCCAACCATGTAGTAATAAGATTTAAAATAAAGCCGGATTCAAAATTATGAAAAGTATTTTATCTGTATTGGTTAGCATACTTTTATTAAATCTTAAATCTTTATTTTCGACAATATTTTCACAGCATCTTTGTGAGATTTGACGTCACGGACGAGCAGTGAGAGTTTGAGATTACTTTCTTTCAGTTTGAATTTTTCGGCGTCTTTTTGGATATAGTTTAGTATTGCGAAGTAAATGGGCGATGAATAATACGGCGACTGTTGATTCGCAGGAAAATACAGAAACATCAGTTTGTTTTTGAGCATCACACGTTCGAAGCCGAGTTTTATTGCACATTTACGCAACATCACGCCCTGCAACAATTCTTCAGCTTCTTGCGGCATTACGCCGAAACGGTCGATAAGAGAATTTCTGAAAATCGTTAACTGCTGGTCGTTTTCGAGACCGTCGATTTCTCTGTAAAGACGCAATTTTTCCGCTTTATTCGACACATATTCGTCGGGGAGGTGAGCGTCGATATCGCTGTCAATCTGACAGTCGGCGACGAATGTCGTTTCCTTTGCGACCTCGTCGGGACGTTCCTCTTGCAGTTCCATGAGAGCCTCGTTCAGTATTTTCTGATATGTTTCAAAACCTATCTCCGTAATAAAACCGCTTTGTTCACCTCCGAGGAGATTGCCGGCGCCGCGAATGTCAAGGTCTTGCATGGCGATATTGAATCCGCTGCCGAGTTCCGAAAATTCTTCGATAGCAGTCAGTCTTCGACGAACGTTCGTTGTCCGGATGATTTCCGGCGGAGCGATCAAATAGCAGTATGCCTTACGGTTACTTCGTCCGACACGTCCGCGCAACTGGTGGAGTTCGCTCAGTCCGAAAGTCTGCGCCTGATTGATGATTATTGTGTTGGCGTTGGGGATGTCGAGACCCGATTCGATAATCGTCGTTGCAATGAGAACGTCGTACTGTCCATCCACAAAATCAGTCATAATATCCTCTAACTTAGAGCCGTCCATCTGTCCGTGAGCGACTACCGTCCGCACCATCGGCGACACGCGTTTAATGATATTTTCGATTTCGAGAATATCTTTGATTCTGTTGTGAATAAAAAATACCTGTCCGCCGCGTTGCACTTCGTAATCAATTGCATCTTTGATGATTATCTCCGAAAACGTATGCACCTCAGTAGTAATCGGAATCCTGTTTGGCGGCGGCGTGTTTATCACCGAAAGGTCACGTGCGCCGAGCAACGAAAATTGCAGAGTTCGCGGGATAGGCGTAGCGGTCAATGTCAGAGTATCGACATTGACTTTTTTCTTGCGGATTTTTTCCTTTGAAGCGACTCCAAACCGCTGTTCTTCATCGACTATCAGCAGTCCCAAATCCTTGAATATCACGTCCTGACTTAACATCCGATGCGTACCGATTATAATATCCGTTGTTCCTTGTTTGAGTTTTTCCAACGCCGACTTTATATTTTTTGCCGACTTCATCCTGCTGACAAAATCAATAGTCACAGGAAATTCTTCCAGACGAGCCTTAAACGACTTGTAATGCTGAAGTGCAAGAATAGTTGTCGGCACCAGCACAGCGACCTGTTTACCATCGACGATAGCCTTAAACGCCGCACGTATAGCGACTTCCGTTTTTCCGAAACCCACGTCGCCGCACACTAACCGGTCCATCGGATACGGCTGTTCCATATCTTCTTTCACCGCTTTTGTGGCTTTATACTGGTCAGGCGTATCTTCGTAGATAAACGAAGCTTCAAGCTCGTGTTGCAGGAACGAATCCGCCGAATAAGCGAATCCTTGTGTAGCTTTACGCTTGGCGTACAGGATTATAAGGTCGGATGCGATATCTTTGATTTTCTTTTTTGCAGCCTGTTTGAGGCGATTCCATACACCCGAGCCGGGCTTGTGGATAGCCGGAGGAACGCCATCCTGTCCACGATATTTCGATATCCGGTGCAATCCCTGCAAACGCACAAAAATCGTATCTCCGTCCCTGTATGTCAGTCTTATAACCTCCTGAATCTTGCCGTTCATTTCGGTTTTGACCAATCCGCCGAAAATGCCGATTCCATGGTCGATATGCACAACATAATCGCCAACGTTAAGGCTTGTAAGTTCCTGAATTGTAAGCGCGTTACTTTTGACAACTTCGCCGCGTATCCGGTAACGGTGATATCGTTGAAAAATCTGGTGGTCGGTGTAACAGCAGGTTTTCGTTTTTTTGTCAATAAATCCCTCATATATAGAAGTATTGATCGATGTAAACTGTACGCTTTCTTTCGACGCCGAACCGAAAATATTGCGTAATCGTTCGGTCTGGTTGGTGTTGCCGGCGATTATCATCACAGTGTAACCTTCTTTGGTTTTGCCGATTATGTCGTTAGCAAGCATGTCGAATTTTTTGTTGAATACCGGCTGAGGCGTCGAACTGAAAACGATGCTGTTTTTCAACGTCGGGGAGTTGAACTGTATGGATATCAGTTGTTCTAACGATAATTTGAACATGGCTCCCGTAATCAGTTCGGTATTTAATTGAGGATTGAGAATTGAGGATTGAGAATTATCAGACAGATTGTCAATGATATTAACTGTTGTATCGCGATTTTCGACCCACACAATTGTGTTTTTGGGAACATAATCCACAAACGGGATATTGTTGTGTGCCGGTATGTTCCTGATATTGGATGTGATAGTAGCCGTTTGCAGTTTATTGTCCGACGTTTGAGTATTGACGTCGAAACTTCGGATGCTTTCAATTTCGTCGCCGAAAAATTCAATCCTGTACGGCTTGTTCGCCGAAAACGAAAAGACGTCGAGAATCCCGCCTCTAATGGAATATTGCCCGGGTTCGTACACGAAATCAGTACGTTCGAACCCATATTCTTCAAAGATTTCTTTTACCAAATTGAGTTCCGTTTTTTCGCCTGCCGCCAGTTTCAAAGTATTTTTTTTTATCATATTGTCCGACGGAATCATTTCGGCGAGGGCTTCGGGATATGTGACTACGGCAAGCAGCCCTGAGTTTGTATTGATACGCTCAATGACCTGAGTACGTTGGACTATCTTCGAAAAATCTTCTTTTCCATACCGGCTGCTCCGCTGGAACGATGAAGGAAAAAACAGAACGCTGTCGTCAGCAATATTATTGATGTCGTCGTCATCGTCATTCAACGAAGGATGAAGGAGTTTGTAGAGATCGTTGTAGAAATATGCCGCCTTGTCGCTATCGTTAAAGACAAACAGATGAACGCCTTTTTTTCGCTTAATGACGCCCGCCGACAAAAATGCAGACATTGAGCCGACGATATTTTTCAGATTTATCTCTTTTTCGCCAGCGTCAATTTTCGCCAGGATTTTGTCGAATCCATCCTGAGAACAAATACGTTCTATTAACTTCTGTATTTCCAAAATATATATTCCAAACAACTTAATGCGGGCGCAAAAGTAATATTTTTTTTACTTATGTAAAAAATATGATATCGTGAACTTTTTTTGTTTAACTTCGCATATTTATTTGATGAGAACAATTTGATATAATATTATGTGTAACAGAGATTTATTTCATATTGGCAAAGATAAAATGAACTAAAATTGTAAATATTTGTTAAAGTCCGAAGATATAAAGAATGAAGGTATATACAAAAAAAGGAGACAGAGGGGAGACGTCGTTAGTGGGCGGAAAACGAGTTCCCAAAAATCATATCCGGGTCGAAGCATACGGCGCTATTGACGAACTTATATCTGCGATAGGTATAGTAAGAGCCTGCGAAACAGATGAATATTATCGGAAATTTATCTTTGGGATACAAAATAAACTGATGAATATCGCTGCAATACTTGCTTCGGAAGGTGACGCCGTCAAGCAATTACCCGAAATTTCGGGCAGCGACGTGGTCGAACTCGAAAACGAAATAGATAGAATAACAGGCACATTGCCCAAATTGAATCATTTCGTCATTCCCGGAGGCAATTTATCCGAATCGTTCGCTCATCTCGCAAGAAGCATTTGCCGTCGATCCGAACGAATCATTGTAGCGCTGACGCAGGAAGGACATTACGTTCCCGAATCGCTGGAAGCCTACGTTAACAGGTTGTCCGACTTTCTTTTCACGTTTGCACGCAAGCTGAATTGCGATGCGGAAAATCAGGAAATTTGGATACCAAAAATAAAATAGTATATTTGTATAATATTTTTTTTATTTTCGCGAAATGAAATATAGCAAAAAAGTAAAGTTAAATTTTTATAAGATAAGATATTAGATTATGTACTGGACACTTGAATTAGCTTCAAAATTAGAAGATGCCCCTTGGCCGGCAACAAAAGATGAGTTGATTGATTATGCAATCCGTTCGGGAGCGCCTCTCGAAGTAATCGAAAACCTTCAGGAACTCGAAGAAGATGGCGAAATTTACGAGAATATCGAAGATATTTGGCCCGATTATCCGAGCAAAGAAGATTTTTTCTTTAACGAAGACGAATATTAAATAGCTCGTATGAAACGGATTATAAACACAGACAAAGCGCCCGCAGCTGTTGGACCATACAGTCAGGCAGTCGAAGTGAACAACACGCTTTACGTTTCGGGACAGATTCCCATCGACCCCGCAACAGGCAAATTTGTGAGCAATACCGACGTCAAAGAACAGGCGCGACAGGTGTTGAAAAATGTCGAGAAAATTTTAGACGCTGCCGGATATTCGTTTAAAGACGTTGTGAAATCGACTGTGCTACTGAAAAATATCAGCGATTTTGCAGCCGTAAACGAAGTGTATGCAACTTTTTATACCGAAAGTTTGCCCGCACGGGCGGCGTTCGAAGTGGCAAACTTACCGCTCGGCGCAATGGTCGAAATCGAAACAATTGCTGCCAAATAGTTTGTTGTTCGATATTTTATATTACGAAACGCTGCCTTCGTCCAACAATGAAGCGATACGGTTGGCTTCTTCCGGAGCGCCGGAAGCGACTGTCGTTGTGTGCAGCGAACAGACTGCCGGACGGGGACAAAGAAGTAATCGTTGGGAAAGCTCGCCAGGCGAAAATCTCACTATGTCGCTTATTCTGCGTCCTTTAGGAATGGCGGCGGACGAACTGTTTATTTTGTCGAAGGCCTTTTCGATAGCTGTTGTCAAAGCCTTGAATCGCTTTGGTATTGAGGCTTCGATAAAATGGCCCAATGATATCTATGTGGAAACGCGAAAAATTGCCGGTATCCTCATCGAACATTCGTTCTGGGGCGCCAATCTTGCTTTTTCCGTTATTGGATTGGGATTGAACGTCAATCAGACAGCGTTCCCGCCAATGGATCTTGTTCCGACATCCATAGCCGCCGAAACAGGTCAAACCGGCTACGACATCAACGAAATACTGTCGGCGACGCTGGAAAATTTCGCCCTGCTCTACAAGTCGGACAAAACGCTGATCCACTGTGAATACATGGCAAAATTATATCGGCGGAAAGGATATTTTCACTACAAAACAAAAAACGGTGCGACGCTAATTGCCGAAATTCATGACGTAGCCGATTCCGGCGAACTGATTTTGAAAGATAAAAACGAAAAATATTATTCTTTTTTGTTCAAAGAAATAACATTTTTGTATTCCTGAGCAATATCGTATTCCACAATATTTTTCTAACTGCTTGCGTAGCTACCAGAAATAATTAACAGTTAATATTCTTTGCAATTGGTTTACATGCTTTTTGTCCGCAAATTATGCTTTTTGTCCGCGAATTACGCGAATTAACGCGAATTTTTCAATAAGACACCTGTACTTTTCAATAAGACATCTGTACTTTTCAATTGTACACCTGTACTTTTCGACTGTACACCTATACTTTTCGATTGTACACCTGTACTCTTCGATAGAAACAAGCAATCACAACGACGAACGAAAATCCCGTAGGGGTAACATCTTTATTTCGACATACAAGATTTTTTATATTTTTTTTGTCGGTCAGTAGTGATTTTTTATATTTTTCATTTTGTTTTTACTTTATCGTAAATAAAAAGGCAGATGGCTGCGAGCAGTCCGACCGACAGTATCACTATCCATAAATTGGATGGGTGATATGTATCCCACAACAGATTGGTCAGTTCTTGCGACGACAGGCTAAGCTGATGTGCCGCTTCTTCGAACCGGGCATTTGTCGAAAGTCCGGCGTCTATCTGCAATCCCTTTTCGACTATGAATTTTTCCGTTATAGCCACCTTGTCGGACATTGTCTGATACACGTTGCCTGAGATGAACCCGGCAAGAAAGTTACCAATAAAAACAGGAATAAACGAATAGCCCATATACAGCGCTTTCCTGTCTTTGGGCGCAATAAGACCGATGTACTCGGTAATCTTCGGTGACCCGGACATTTCGCCCAGCGAGAAAATCAGAATCGCGACTATCGTGAAAAGCACGTTTTGCGAAACAAGCGTCAGCGTCATTCCAATTGCGCAAACAAGAAATCCTGCCATCATGGAACGAAGAGGTTTCCACCGCATCACTATTGCCGAAACCGCTATTTGGAAAATAATGATGAACAGAGCGTCCATGTTTGTAATGAACTCTGCGTCCAGTACTCCCGGCGCGGGGCTGTAGTTTGCGCTGACAAACGGAATGTTGGCGTCGAAGAAACGGTACAGTATGCTCGTGTCGATCCACTGCGAAATGAACACCGGAAGCGTAAAAAACAGTTGGAAATACATCGCCCAGAATCCGGCGACAATCAGCAGGAACACCAGAAACCCGCGATCTTTGAAAATGCTCGCCATATTCCGGAATATCTCTCCGAATGTGCGTAACAGAGATGATTCTTTTTTCGCTTCGGCACGTCCGGGTTCTTTGTAGAACAATAGTAAGACGAAGTTCATCAGGATGATTCCTGCCGATGTGTAAAAAATCAGATGCGACTGACTTTTGAACAGCAGCGTTACCATCGGTCCGAAGAATGCGCCGATGTTCACCATCATGTAGAAGATGCCGAATCCGATGGATGAAGTGCCGGAATCGGTGGTTTTCGCTATCGTTGCCGAGATGACCGGCTTGAACAAAGCCGCCCCCAAAGCTAAGTAAATGTACATGGCGAAGACGGCGCTGAACGACGATACTTGCGGGAACAGGGCAAATGCCGTCGCATAGATGACAAACGCCAGCGCCAGCACTTTTTTGTACCCGTAGCGGTCGGCGATTGCGCCGGTAAGGACGGGGAGAAAGTAAAGAATTCCTGTCCCGATGCCCATAATCAAGCCTTTTTGACTTTGCGAAAATTCCAGTCCGCCCATGTCCGACGAGCCGGTCAGGTAGTTGGCGAACAGCATAAAAAAACCATACCA
>JAISXV010000056.1 GCA_031270335.1 Prevotellaceae bacterium
AATGCGAGGTTTTTTATGCTCCCTTTGATGTGCGTTTATCGCGAACCGGCGAAACTGCAGACGATAAAATTGAGACTGTTGTACAGCCTGATATATGCGTAATCTGCGACCCGTCGAAATTAGATAAAAATGGCTGTCTCGGCGCGCCCGACTTGATTGTCGAAATTTTGTCGCCAAGCACTTTCGGACGTGATTTGAACGAAAAATTCTATCTTTATGAAGCGACAGGAGTTCGCGAATATTGGATTGTATATCCTGACAAAGATGTATTGAAGGTATTTATTCTCCAAGACAACGGTAAATATGACAATGGAACAGTGTATGTGAAAAATGGCAAAGCGCCGGTACATATTTTCGAAGGATTGTCTATTGATTTGAAGAAACTGTTTGCAGAATAAGTTGTTATAAAATAATAAGTCGAAAATGAAAGAGTACACATTTCCAGTGGAAGAAAAAGAAGACTGTTGCGTAGCGGAGCCTGAGGTAGCATATCAAACTGCCAAACATCGTTATACTTATGCGGATTATCTCAGTTGGGACGACGATGTTAGACGCGAATTGATTGACGGATTTGTCTATGAACTGTCAGCGCCGACATTAAGGCATGCGCGGTTATCGCAAAGACTGTCTTTATGGTTAGGTTCTTTTATAACAAGAAGAAAAGGCAAATGCGAGGTTTTTTATGCTCCTTTTGATGTGCGTTTATCGCGAACCGGTGAAACTGCAGACGATAAAATTGAGACTGTTGTCCAGCCCGATATATGCGTAATCTGCGACCCGTCGAAACTGGATAAAGACGGTTGTCTCGGTGCGCCCGACTTGATTGTCGAAATTTTGTCGCCAAGCACTTCCGGACGTGATTTGAACGAAAAATTTCGTCTCTACGAAGCGACAGGAGTTCGCGAATACTGGATTGTATTTCCTGACAAAGATGTATTGAAAGTATTTATTCTCCAAAACAACGGTAAATACAACAATGGAACGGTATATGTGAAGAAAGGCAAAGCGCCGGTACATATCTTTGAGGGATTGTCCATTGATTTGAAGAAACTGTTTGCTTAGGGACGAGAAATAAATAACTTATAATTCTTTGATTATATGTCATATTCAAAATCTACTTTTTTCATCTTTGAAAGATTCTAATATTTACGATGTAAAGATAATACTTTTTTGTGATTATCTGAACGTTCATCGTCGTTTCGTTAAACAACAAAACAACCGGTTTGGAGAGAGTTATCTCCTTACCGGTTGTCGTTTGCGTAAGTTATAATTTTATCGGATTAGTATCCGGGATTCTGTTTCACTATGCCCTGACCTTCGATAATTGCCGATTCCTGTAGTGGGAAAAGTATCTGATCGTTTGTTACTTCCGGTGTTGCCCAGCCGAAGTCGGCGCGTTTTTCGTTCATTTTGTCAACGTACGAGCCGTCGCGGATTAGATCCTGACGGCGACAGCCTTCGAAATAAAACTCATGACCCCGTTCCATCAGCAGTTTGTCGAGGAAGTCGCGAGAACTGGCGAAATCGCTTTCGCTGTAAGCTTTCAGACCGGCTCTTGTCCTCACTTGATTCAACAAACCGACAGCTTCGCCGGTGATAGCGTTGTCTTTGCGGACAATAGCTTCAGCCAGCAGAGTGAGAACGTCGGCATAACGGTAAACAATCCAGTCGGTCTGACCGTTTTCGCCTATCACATCCGACGAAACAACATCGTACTTGAGCGGCATAACGCCATGTGCAAGCGAGTTGCCGCCTTCGCCTTTGTTTTGTTCGTTGAGTATAATGAGACTGTCTTTACCTTGTTTATCTTTGCCCATGTAACTGTACTCGTAGATAATCGTTTCCTTCCGTTTGTCGCCATCTTCAAACGTTTTAAAGAATTTCCAGATCATCTTATAACCGCCCCAGCCGCCGGAATATCCGGTGTAATTGTTCGGCAAAGCATGTGGAAACCACTTGTGCGCCATGTAACCGTGTTTACAGTTGACAGCCCAGATTGTTTCTTCGTTCTTTTCGTTGGCTTCGGTAAAGATATCCCTGTATTCGGGAACAAGAGCATATCCGTATTCGGGTTTCATCAGTTCACGAGCTTCCGTTATTGCTTTGTCCCACTGTTTAGTCTGCATGTAGAATTTGAGCAGTACAGTATGACACAACCCTCTGGTAAAACGTCCGTAGTCGGGGTCGCCTTTTTTGTACGACGCCGGCAAGACTTTTGCCGCTTCGGTGAGTTCGGTAACGATAAATTCCCGTGTTTGCTCGTCGGTTTGCCGCGGCAGGATTTGCTCTACCTGCGGTTTTTTCAATGTTTCCACATCGGCTACGATAATCGGACCGTAGAGGTCGTAGATGATGAACGCCAGAAATCCGCGACCGCATCGCAGTTCGGCGATGAGTTGCGTTTTGACGTCTTCGCTGATGTTCATTTCCGATATACGGCTTATAGTCAGCGTCATTTTGCTGATGTAGTTGAGATAATCGCGCCAGATGTTGGTTACATTCCGGGTGTCGGCAGGTCCGTACGAAGCCGACACCAGCCGCCGCCACGTACCGCCGTCGTCCCACGAACAGTAGCCGTAATCGCTTGCCATGTCGGTGTTAAGATGGACGCCTGTTGCAGCGTTGAACAGTCCGTCGTATCCGTTGTTGCGGAATGCGCCGTAGCCGTTGGACGTCACCATGTCTCTCGCATCCCGTTCGGTTGTGGGATATATTGAGGGATTGATGTCGCTGTAGATTTCCGAATCCAGAGCGCAACTTTGCAGCGCTGAAACCATTAACAGCGCTAGTGTTAAATATTTGCTTATTGCTTTCATAATTACAATCATATTTTTATGTTTTAAAACGGTTAAAATGAAATATCTATACCAAAGCTGAAACTTGTAACATTGGGATATGCATAACGGTCGTTATCCGTTTCGGGATCGACGCCGTTCCAGTTGGTGATAACAAACGGATTGTTCACATCGGCGTACACGCGAATGCTGTTTACAATCTTTTTTGATACAGGGACAGTGTAGCCGAGCGTGATATTCCGGCATCGGATATAACTGATTTTTTTGAGCCAGTAATCGTTTGTCCTGTTGGCGTATGTATTCGGAAGTACGCTGGGTTGCCGGGTATTCCGGTTGTCGTGAAACCAGCTGTCGAATGTTCCTCTCGAAAGGTTTTGGAAATTGTTGCCCGACATTCCTGCCACCCAGTTGTCATAATAGCTTTCGCCTCGCCAGCGTCCTACTTCGCCATAAAAATAGATATTGAAGTCGAAGTTTTTGTAGCGTAAAGTATTGTTGAAGCCGAACGAAAATGCGGGGTCTTCCGAACCGATAAATTCCTGGTCGTACTGATTCAAAGTATTTTCCTTACCTTCCTCGTCTGCCAGATTTTTCAGTTTGATTTGTCCGGGCAACAAAGCGGGTTGCCATGCCGGAGCAGTTTCGCCAACAGCCATCAACCCGTCGGCTCTGTATCTGTATATCGGACGGATAGGGTCTTTTGCCTGCTGATACACTGCCGGTTTCCATTCCGGGTCGCGCTCTTCCCAACGATCTTTGTAGGTCGATACGGTCAGGTCGGAACTCCAGTACAGGTTGTCGGAACTGATATTGACAGTGTTTAGCGTCACTTCGAATCCTTTACCGCGGGTTTTCCCGATGTTTGCCGCCATTTTGGTGATTTCGTGATACGAAAGCAAACTTTTTGCCGTTACCAGCAAATCGGAGATTGTGCGGTCGTAGTATTCGAGCGAAACGTTGATACGGTTTCCAACGAATCCCAAATCGAGTCCGATGTTATATTCGCTTGTTGTCTCCCATGTCAGCGCCGGATTACCCAGTCGTGTGACATTAACGCCTGTGCTTCCGTTTTCGCCGAAGACAAAACCTGTTCCCGCTCCGTAGGAATTCCAGATTTGGTTTCCTACGTTTGAATTTCCTGTCTGTCCGTATCCTACTCTCAACTTACCGTTCGAGACAATGCCCGAAAGCGCCTGCATGAAATTTTCGTCGCTAAATCGCCATCCTATCGAAGCCGAAGGGAAATAGCCCCAGCGATAATCGGGATTGAAATCCGAATCGCCATCGGCGCGTATCGTTGCCGTGAGAAGATATTTTCCTCTGAACGAATAGTTTACTCTTCCGAAATACGATCCCAGCGCGCTTTTGCTTGCCCACGAACCTACCGAAGGTTTGGGATAGTTGCCAACGCCGAGATTGTTGTAGAAAAATCCGTCGATAGGGAAATCGGAGTTTCCTGCCGAAAATCCTTCTACATTGAACTGCTGATACGAGTATCCTGCCAAAGCGGTAATGTTATGGCTGCCGAATGTCAGGTTGTAATTTGCCGTCAAATCCATGAGGTAATCCATTCTGTCTTCCTCAGTGATAAATGCGCTGCCGTTTGAAGCGGCTCCTGCGAGCGTAGTTGTCGGCAGATACGATTTTCGTTTGGCATATTTTCTGTCTGCTCCCAGCGATACTTTCAGGAGCAGATTTTTGACGGGTTCGATCTGCAAATACGCAGTTCCGAGCATACGGTCTTTTGTGGTGTTGTCCTTGATTTCGAGCAACGAAACCGGATTAGGCGTCTGCGTCATGTCGGGATTGAGCGAATATTTGCCGTCGGCATCGCGCACAGGGACATACGGAGCAAATCGCACTGCCGAAACAATGATACCGGAATTTTCCCATTCGGCGTCGCCAAGCGGCACATTGTCGTAACGATTGCGACTGATGTTGAACGATATTCCGGTCTTCATATACTTCGATACCTGTCGGTCGAGGTTTACATTAGCCGTCAACCGTTCCATGTTGTTGTTTTTGATGACGCCCTGCTGGTCGAAATAGTTTATCGACGCCATGTACTGAGTATTTTCCGAACCTCCGGTCATCGAAAGGTTGTGCGAGTTCTGTATTCCGGTGCGCGTCACTTCCTTAAAATAGTCGGTCGTTTGCGCAGCCGCAATCTGAGCATCGGAATAGCGTGGCGCAAAAGGCGCCGGATTCAGGGTCGGATTGGAGGAGTAGGCAGCGTAGATATCCAGTCCGTTTTTCTGCAAATATCTTTCATACTCGACTTTATTCCAATGCTCAAAGTATTCTTTCGAATTGAGCATGTCGTATCCGTTTTTCATGTTTTGTACGGATACGTTGCCGGAATAGTTGACTTTCATCTGCCCCTGACGACCGCGTTTGGTGGTAACAATAATTACGCCGTGACCTGCTCGCGAACCGTAAATCGCCGTCGAACTTGCATCTTTCAGAATTTCGATCGACGCGATATCGTTAGGGTTCAACGATTCGAGGAGGTTGTCGGTGCTGCCGGCATTGCTGTAACGCAAATTAGTCCCAAGATTCGACGCCGAAGTAACGGGAAATCCGTCGATGATAATCAAAGGATCGTTACCGGCATTGATTGACGTCTCGCCACGGATTCGGAATTTGCTTCCACCGCCGACTTGAGCGCTGTTTTGCGTCACACGCAATCCGGACGCTTTGCCCGCCATAGCATGTCCGATATTCGAAAGCGTTGCTACAGGCGTGTCTTCCAGCTTGATTGAGGAGACGGCGCCTGTGAGGTCGCGTTTCTTTTGCACGCCGTAGCCCACAACTACAACTTCGTCAAGTCCCACCGATTCTTCGACCATGGCGACATTGAGCGGACTTTGTCCGGAATATTCGACCTCCTGCGTAACAAACCCTACGCACGAAAAAACCAGTATCGAACCATCCGGGGCTTTAAGTGAATAATTTCCGTTGCTGTCGCTGGCTACTCCGGACGTCGTCCCTTTCACCACTACGCTTATTCCTTGCAACGGCTCGCCTGAGACGCCGGTCACACTACCGCTAACCGTTACGTTCTGCGAAAATACTTGCTGGATGTTGAATATTCCGAACAGAGCCAGCAAAACAATTTTTTTCATAATTTTTAAATTCTTATAACTATACATAATTTTAATAGTAAAATTTTTTTGTTTATAACTAAATAATTTTGTTTGCCGATGGCATTATGTATCTTAATACCGTTGTACCATCACCGTCTTTTTTACTTCATCACCTCATAAAAATACACCTCCTCTCGACAGTTTTAACTGTTGACAAGTGCAGAGATTTTCTCTCTCGCACAATTTTTTATTTAACATATCGAAGCTTTTTGTAAACATCCTCAATTGGATAACTCTCTTTACTGCTCCTAAAACATAATTACAAAGGTAAAAAAAAATCTGATCCAACAAATTTTTTTTAAAGATTTTGATGAATTTCAAATTGTCGTGTGGTGGTACTAATTGTAACTAATTGTAACTAATTGTACGTTCATTTTTTCTATTTAAAAAAAGATTACTTTTGCACTATAAAATAAGGAAGATGTGAAACATAAAAATATTAGTATAATGGAGAAAATTTTAATTTTATTATCAACGGCATTGTTATTTTCCTGTAATGTTCGTAAAGAGCGGATAATCATGTCGTACAACATCCACAATGCAACAGGCATGGATAAGGTGACGGACTATAAACGGATTGCCGGAGTGATAAATTCCGTCAATGCCGATGTGGTTGCGATACAGGAAATCGACAGCGTAACGCAAAGAAGTCAAGGCGTTTTTGTTCTCGAAGAGATTGCCGTACATGCAAATATGGAACTGTCGTTCAACGCTTCCATATCTTTTCAGGGCGGGAAATACGGAATCGGGATTTTGTCAAAAGAGAAGCCTGTATCGACAAAATCGGTCGCATTGCCCGGAAGAGAGGAGGCAAGGTCGGCGCTCATTGCCGAATTTAAGGATTATGTGGTTTGCTGTACTCATCTTTCGCTAAATCTCGACGACAGACTGTCATCAATCGCCATAATCAGCGAGCAGACAAAAGACTACAAAAAACCTGTTTTTCTGGCGGGCGACCTGAACGATTCGCCTTCGTCGGAACTGTTGTCGGAATTGCAGAAATCGTGGACGGTATTGACCGATACTGCTCAGTTTACTTTTTCATCCAACAATCCGCAAATATGTATCGATTACATCCTTACACGAAAAACCGACAGGGTCGAAGTGTTAAACGCCACAGTGATAGACGAAAAAATCGCTTCCGACCATCTGCCGGCAATGTGTAAATTGAGAATTGGGAAGTGTCCGTAAGCTGAAGCATACGGTTAATAAAGTGTCATCCCTCCGGGACTTCTGAGAGAGTTAAGAGTTAAGAACTAAGAGTTAAGAGTTAATGGACGACGATGTGATTGACAGTGTCCGTAAGCTTACGGACGGATGCGACACAGATGCGGATGCGGATGCGATTCCATGCGCAGGACGCGTAGAGACGCAAAGTAAAGACGCAAAATTTTGCGTCTCTACAACAAAATATCCCTCCGGGATTTTGTCGTTGTTGTAAAAATCCGATTCCCTGCGCAGGATGCATTCCTGACGGAATGCAGGATTGAGCGGAGAATCATTTTCTACCGAGCGATGCATTCCTAACGGAATGCTGTTGTGGCGCCCGAAGGCGATCCTGTTAATCTT
>JAISXV010000169.1 GCA_031270335.1 Prevotellaceae bacterium
CGAAGCATTTACGGTAGCGTTGGCATACATTTCCGGTTTCAGTTGCAAGCCGGTATTGACCGTTTCGACACGGATTTTGGCGGTACGCGTCGTTTTGTCCAGAACGGGATTGATAAACGTTATCTTTCCCGAAAACTTTTTTTCCGGTATCGCCTGCACCGTATATTCAACATTATCACCGATTTTCAGGTACGGCAAATCGGATTCGTAAGCGTCGAACATCGCCCATACCGACGAAAGATTGATCAACTCGAACAGCACAGTTCCCTGAGACACATAATCGCCCTGTTCCACTTTCTTTGCGACGACAATACCACCCGTATTTGCCACTATATCAACTAATGCCGAAGTATTTCCGGACTGTTCGATTTCGGTTATTTGCTTTTCCGTCAATTTCCAGAGACGGAGTTTTTCGCGTGCAGCGTCGAGAATTGCCGGTTGTGTTGCGGATATTTTTTTCGCTTCGAGCAGTTCCTGTTGAGCGTTAAGAAGTTCCGGCGAATAAACGCTTGCGATGACCTGTCCCTGTTTTATCGTTTCGCCGGTGAAATTCACAGACAGTTTTTCGATACGTCCGTTAATATGAGACGTTTGCGAGCGTGAAAGACGTTCGTCAACCTGAATCGTGCCGTACAGATGGATATCTTTCACCGGATTGCCTTTGACAACCTTAGTCGTCTGAATATCAGCCAGAGCCACAGCCTCTTTCGAGAGCATGATTTCGTCGTCGCCGGTGATTTCGCCGGTCGTTCCCGCTGTCTTTAAGGGAATTAAATCCATAGCGCAAAGAGGACATTTCCCCGGTTTGTCCTGTCTGATTTGCGGATGCATGGAACATGTCCAGACCTGTGGTTCGGTTTCCGCATGATTGTGGGTTTTATCTTCGTGATTTTCAAAGTCTCCGAACAAGCGCCAACCCAAAAATATTCCTCCTGCAAGGAGAATCAAATATGTGAAAATATTTTTTGCCTTCATCTTTTTTATCTTTTATTAAAATCATTAAAATCCTGGTAATCTGTTGTTGAAATCATTTTTTGTACAGTCGCCACTTTCGTATTGTATTCGGCAATGGCTTCCGCTGTTTTTAAGCGGTAATCAAGCAGTTGTCTCTGAATTTGGATAATATCGCTCAGACCGCTTTTTCCCGAAATAAATTCCTGTAAAACAATGTTGTAAGTCGTCTGTGCCAACTCCGCCTGTTTACGGTAGAGAGCAATTTTCCGTACAGCCTCATCTAATTGATGTTTAGAGCGATACAAGTCTGCATGTAAAGTATTAAGCGCATCGACGTATTTCTCTTCGTTTGCCTGAAGCAGGAGTTTCGTTTTGCGTTGTTGAGCCTTGTATTTCCCGCGAAATATCGGAATACTGACCGATAACATCGGCATTATCATATCTTTACCGTTCATCGACGACATATTGGCGCCGCTTCCCTGCGAAGATTCATCCATCCCGCTGTCCATTGTTCCCTCCGAAGTCGAAGTTGAAGTCGCAGATTTGGCTATCAGCATGTATTGCAGCCCGATACCGAACATTGGATAACTCATTTTCCTGTCCATTTCGGCTTTTGCCTCGTATGCCAGCGATTCTTCGTTAATCATTCCCAGCATCGGATTTTGCGCTGTAATCAAGTTCATTACCGTTTCTTCGTCCATCGAAAACAGGATTTGCGTAATCGAATCGGGAACAGCGATTCCGGTTTCTGCGGGACGGTTCAAAAGTACGTTGAAACGTGCTTTTTCGGCGTTAATCTCCGACAGAATACTTTCGATACTGTTCTCATACTCTGCCATTTCGAGCCGGATACGAAGCGCTTCCGCCATTCCCGACGAGGCGCCTCCCATAGCCATCGAACTGCCTGACATCGAATTGTCTGCACGTCCCGATGACGAATTTGACGACTCGCCCGCCGCCTGTTTGCTTCCCATATTCATCCCCGACATGCCTCCGGAACTGTTCCCCGCATTCGACGATGCGCTTGATACTGCCGGATTTTCTATTCGTTGCGAATTGCTTGATGAAGACGAACTTACCGGCGATTTAAACTTCTGCAAAGCCAGCGTTTCCAGATGTTTCAAAAGAGCGATATTTTCTCTGCTGTTTTTCAGTTTTTGCTGCAAACTGCAAAGCATATACCATTGAGTATAAACCTCAAGGAAGATATTATCGCGCATTTCACGAAACTGTTCGAAAGCCATTTTCGCCATGTGTTGCGCTTCGGTGCGGGCTGCCTTTTTCGTCCCGAACCACGGAAACATCTGCATCAGTTGGAGTTGCCCAATCTGACGTCCATCGACAATATCCATCGGGCGGAGGAAAAATCCCATTTCCAACTGTGGATCCTGATATGCTCCTGCCTGCGGAAGTTTCTGTAACGCCGCCTGATACGTCAGAAAACCGGCTTTAACACCCGGATTATTCTGCGCCGCTGTTTGCAGATAATAATTCAGCGAATCTGACTGAGCGACCGCCACAGACATCGAACTCAAAAAAACGGCAATTAACATTATATATTGTTTCATAACTAATCCATTTATTTTAAATCTTTTATCGCATTAATCATCACGTATGGGATGCTGAGTTTCAGTCCTCCGAATTGTTCGGCTTGTCTGTTCATCCGCGATTCGACAAGACTGAATATTTCATCCGTTTTATCTTTGGGAATCAATTTCTTCCACGATTCCATAAATGCTAATCGTATAAAATAATGATTGAACATGGCTGTTGCATTTGCAAATTTGTAATTAAACTGCTCATATTCCAGATCTTTAACGACAAAACCATGTTTTTGAAGCATCGCAATCATCGTTTTTATTGCGGGTCGTTTTGTTTCGATATGCTCGTGTATTACCTTGATTTCGTTGTTCATACCCAGATCGGCAAACACATTTTCCAATTGCAGATAAAACTCGAACATGGATTTATCCGTGTTCATGGTTTGAATAAATTGTCCTCCGGGTTTCATTATTCGTTTACATTCGGAAAAAACTTTCTCAATATCAGCAACGTTATTGACGCCGTTATTGCTCGTTATCAAGTCTATAGAGTTGTCGTCTAACGGAATATTTTCTGCCACGCCTTCGATAAGCCGTATATTGGCAATTTTGTAAAGTTCAATTTTTTTGCGTACCCTGTCGAAAGTTTCTTTCCAAGGGTCAATTCCGTAAACGACTGCCGTATCGCCCAATCGCATAGCCAGTTCCGTCAAGGGGAATCCTGTGCAGAATCCGATATCCAATACTGAAATATTTGGTTTATAATCGACATAATCAAGCAATTTCAGACCGAACGGCGCCGACCAGATTGGTAATTCGTCAAATACTTCAATCAATTTGACGATATCTAAATCATTTTCAAGATATTGTTTCATAATCATTTCCTTTTTTATTCTTTACGAAATAAATCATTCATTTTCACTTCGGACTGTATAATTCCGGAATATTCATTACGTTTTACGCCATAAGTCGTAATCATCGTAAGATGCACTGTTTTACGGGTTTTCGTTTCATTGATGAACGCTTCCCGTTTGTTACGCAGGTTCCATTCATATTTTTTGTCGATAACAAATTCGGCATTGGAATACTTCATTTCACAAAGATTGATAACATCGTCTTTACGCTCTATAAGTAAGTCTATTTGAGCGCCTTGTTCCGAATTTCGACTTCGCCACGAAGCGACGCAGGTAAGTACGCTGGATATTCCCAATTTTTGCTTAATCTGCTTAATATGAGCCAGACACACTTGTTCAAAAGCGTAACCGCTCCATGCACGATGCTTGGCGCTACCCATAAAAGTTGTCCAAAAGCGTTCATTGCCATACTTATTTTTGTGTATGTAGTTCAAATAGAACAAAGTATAGAAATCGACAAGTTGATATAATTTGTCTTTCACTTTTTTATTGAAAGTATTGTAACTTCTTATAAATCCGCACAATTCCAGTTCTTCGAGCGTTTTTGTCAGATTCCCGCCCTGCAACTTGCTGGTTTTACAAATTTCATCCCTTGTCATTCCTTTTGCTTTTTTAGCCAGAATTTCTACTATTGTCACGTGATTTTCAGCGTGTTTGAATAGAGAAGAGTAAAGACTTGAAAATTCTTCTCTCAATGCTCCTTTTTTAGTAAAGCAAAGCATATCAACATTTTGCGCTAAACTGAATTTCTTTTCCATCAAACTCATATAATAAGGAATACCGCCCAATATCATGTAACTTTCCGTTATTTCGTGACGGCTCATAACTATATGTTTAGCACGATAAAAGTCTTCACATTCGCCTAATGTGAAGGGTTCGAGATACATGTGACGGGTAATCCGATTATGCAGTCCGCCGTGATTTTTAATCAGTTTATTTGTCATCCACGAAGTAGCCGACCCACAGACAATCAGGAATATATCTGTTCTTGCCGACGCCCAGCTATTCCAAAAATATTCTAAAGCCGTGATAAATCCCGAGTGAGGCGTATCCAGCCATGGCAGTTCGTCGATAAAAACCACTTTTTTCTGTTTTTTAGGCAGATATTGCAGTAAATGAATCAATTGTCCAAAAGTGTCTAACCACTTGTATGATACCGGATAAGGCTGATTGCCATATTTTCGCAAAGATGTATTAAAATTTTCCAGTTGCGTTCTCATTCCGGTATTTGCCAATCCTGTAACATAGAACGCAAATTTATCATTAAAAAACTGTCGTATAAGAAATGTTTTACCAACTCTCCGGCGTCCGTATATCGCCATAAATTCCGATTTATCCGACTCAACGTATTCTTTAAGAGCCTCTTGTTCGTCTATTCGTCCAATTATGTTCATCTTTAATTTCATATCAAATACATTAAAACTCGCTGCAAAGGTATAAAAAATATAGTTATGGCGAACTTCACGTTTCTCAACTTCGCCAAAAGTGGATATTTTTATCAAGTTTTGGCGGGTTTCACATTTCTTAACTTCGCCAAAAGTGGGTATTTTTATCGAATTATAGCGAACTTCACATTTCTCAACTTCGTCAAAAGTGGGTATTTTTATCGAGTTTTGGCGAGGTTCATATTTCTCAACTTCGCCAAAAGTGTATCTTTTTATCGAGTTTTGGCGAGGTTCACGTTTCTCAACTTCGCCAAAAGTGGGTATTTTTATTGAGTTTTGGCGAGGTTGAATGGAAAAATTTGCATCTATACTGCTGATTATAAACGGAATATAGTTTTCAACTATGGTGCAATTTCCATTAAATCTTTTTGATAAATATTTGTATATAAGCATATTATTCTATTTTTTTCGTTTAATAATACTTTCTCTCCACCAGCATTGCAACACCGGCACAACAAACATTGTCATGCTCTGAATCAACATTCCTCCGAATGTAGGAATCGCCATAGGAATCATAATATCAGAGCCTTTGCCCGTAGATGTAAGCACCGGCAAGAGCGCAATAAGCGTAGTTGCGGTTGTCATAGCAGCGGGACGTACCCTTCTCAGACCGGCATAAACAACCGCTTCACGTATTTCGTTTTTTGTGAGTGGATTTTTTTCGATGAACGTATCGTGTATGTATGTTCCCATTAACACACCGTCGTCGGTGGCAATACCGAAAAGCGCAATAAAGCCGACCCAGACCGCAATACTCAGATTTACAGTGTGTATCTGAAACAAATCGCGCAGATTTTCTCCTCCGATCGAAAAATTCAGAAACCACGGTTGAGCGTAGAGCCACAGCAGGATAAAACCTCCCGCAAACGCAACAAATACTCCCGAAAAATGAATCAATGAGGCAGTTACCGAACGAAATTTGAAGTAAAGAATCAACAAAATCGACAACAAACTCAAGGGAATGACTATCAGTAAACGATTCGATGCCCGTTGTTGCTGTTCGTAATTTCCGGCGAATTTATACGACACTCCCACAGGCAGTTGGATCTCGCCCGACTGTATTTTTTCTCTCAATATCAAATCCGCTTCATGTACGACGTCAACCTCTGCTTTCGATTCTGCCTTGTCGAATATCACGTAGCCGACAAGAAAAGTGTTTTCGCTCTGAATCATCTGGGCGCCTTTGGTGTATTCGATATCAACAAGCTCGCCAAGAGGAATTTGCGCGCCTGTCGCAGTTGGAATTATCAGTTGAGAAAGGGCTTCGGGATTATCGCGCAATTCACGCGGATAACGCAAACGCACTGAAAACCGTTCCCGTCCTTCGACAGTGGTAGTGAGCGACATACCGCCTACGGCTGCGCTAATGATTTCCTGTAAATCAGCCACCGTAATCCCGTAACGCGACATGTTGCGCCGATTCAGTTTGATTTCGATGTAGGGAGCGCCAACTGCACGGTCGTAAAACACTGTGGCAGGCAGAATTGACGGAATATCTTTCAAAACCGTTTCAAGGGTTTTACCAGCGCGTTCGATGCTTTCCAAATCGGGACCATAGATTTTCATACCCATCTGCGCGCGCATTCCCGTCGAAAGCATAACTAACCGGGCTTCAATAGGTTGCAGCTTGGGAGCAGAGGTAAGTCCCGGAAGATGCGTGACATTCACAATTTCCTGCCAGATGTCGTCGCTGTTTTTGATATGCGACCTCCACTGTCTGAAATACTTACCCCGACTATCAGGAATCAGGCTGTCGGCAGAAATCACTCGTCCATCGGTTGTTACACGTATTTCGTCGCTGCTTTCCGTTTTCAGCAAAAATTCGCCTTTGTCGTTCACTTTGAAGCGTTTGCGATGACCGTTTTTATCCAGCAGATATTCGGGACGATAATTTATTGTGTTTTCAAACATCTGTACCGGAGCCGGGTCGAGCGCCGAATTGACGCGTCCCCATTTTCCTACGGTTATTTCTACTTCGGGAATAGCCGAAATGCGTTTGTCTAATGTGCCAATCAGTTGCAGATTCTGTTCGATACCCGTATGCGGCATACTCGTCGGCATCAACAAAAACGAACCTTCGTTGAGACTTGGCATAAATTCTTTACCCATACCACGCCATATCATTATGCCCGAAAACAGTGTCAGCAAGGGAATTAGCATGAATTTCCAGCGGTTGGCGAGACACCAGCGAAGAATACGTTCGTAGAAAATCACTAATAACCACAATATTGCGAGAATAAACCCTACAACGATAATCACAAATACGAAATTGAGCGTAAATCCCGCTTTTGTACCCACCGGCAACCATTCCGAAGTCAGTATGTATAACACAACTGTCAGAGTAACAGCAACTATTCCCCATTTTCCAATAAAAGCCCTTAATCCTTTCGAGGGTTTTTCTTTTTTGGGACGCCGGAACAGGAGTTTGCCGAGTTTGCTCCCCTCCCGTATGGGTAGAAGCAAGGGGAAATGTCTGAATTTCAGTATGTAATACGCAAAAGTCGGCAACAGCGCAAAACCAATGACAAACGCCGATATGAGTGCAAAGGTTTTGGTATATGCCAATGGACCAAACAGTTTCCCTTCCTGTGCCTGCATGGTAAACACCGGCAAAAAACTGATTATTGTGGTCAGCATACCGGTTGTCAATGCTCCTGCAACTTCTTTAACGCTTTCATATACAAGCTCTACCGTTATTTTACCGTTTTCGGCGCTCACTCTCCGGATGATGTTCTCCACGACGACCACCCCGACATCAACCATGACGCCTATCGCAATGGCAATTCCCGACAGGGCGACAATATTGGCGTCTATACCAGTGTATTTCATGATGATAAAGGTGGCAAGCACGGCAACCGGCAAAAGACTTGATATGACAACCGATGCCCGAAGATTGAATACCAGCACAATAATCACAATGACGCAAATCAGAATCTCGTGAGTCAGAGCGGTTTCGAGAGTTCCTATAGTTTCCTGAATCAAGCCTGTACGGTCGTAAAATGGGACGACAGTTACCTTTGAAACTGTTCCGTCGGCAAGAGTTTTTTGAGGCAGGGAAGCGTTCATTTCCACTATTTTAGCCTTAACATTGTTGATTACCTGCATCGGATTCGAGCCGTAACGCGCTACTACTACGCCGCCTACAGCTTCAACGCCTTCCTTATCCAGACCTCCGCGACGCGTCGCCGGACCAATATTGACAAACGCTACATCTTTTATCCTCACAGGCAGTCCGTTACGTACAGTTATCACCGATTCCTCCAAATCGGCGACGTTTTTGATATATCCAAGTCCGCGAACAAGATATTCCGCCCTGTTCATTTCGATGGTTTCGGCTCCTATGTCGAGGTTACTTTTCTGTAAAGCGTTCATTATGTCCATGATAGAGACTCCGAAAGCACGCATCGCATCGGGATTTATCTCGACCTGATATTCTTTGACAAACCCTCCTACCGAGGCAACTTCGGCAACGCCTTCAGCCGTTGAGAGCGAATATTTTACGTAAAAATCCTGTAAAGTACGGAGTTCGTCGGGATTCCAACCGCCGGCAGGTTCGCCTGTTTCGGGATTTCGTCCTTCGAGGGTGTACCAGTAAATTTGTCCGAGCGCCGTCGCATCGGGACCTAAAGCCGGCTGTACGCCTTCGGGTAAAGTCCCGGCAGGCAGCGAATTAAGTTTTTCCAGAATACGCGACCTGCTCCAGTAAAATTCGACGCCGTCGTCGAATATGATGTATATGAACGACATACCAAACATCGAAGTACTGCGAATTGTTTTCACTCCTGTGATACCCAGCAAGGAAGTTGTCAGCGGATAAGTAATCTGATTCTGAATATCTTTGGGAGAACGTCCCATCCATTCTGTGGCGACAATCTGTTGATTTTCACCGATATCCGGAATAGCATCTAC
>JAISXV010000182.1 GCA_031270335.1 Prevotellaceae bacterium
CTGTTATCAGGATAGACTGGTCGCATATAGACCACGAAACAATAGAAGATATTGAAACGGATTTGACAGCAGTGTTGAAATTAAAAGCCAAAAATTTCGGCATTACTCTTACCCGTAAACGTGCTGCCAGTTGTTTAGATGAGTTAATTGAACAGACATCTTTGAAAACCGGTAAACAGGTTGTAATATTGATAGATGAATACGACGTGCCGATACTTGACGCTATCGGCAAATCAAGCAGAGAAATAGAAGCCATGCAAAAAGCGCTTCATAATATTTATAAAGTGATGAAAGGCTCCGATAATTATATCAAATTCATCTTCCTGACCGGCGTTTCGAAATTCGCAGGTTTATCGATTTTTTCGGCGCTGAACAATCCTAAAGATATTACCCTGTCCGAAAAATATGCAACTATATGTGGCATAACGCAGGAAGAATTGGAAAGCAATTTTCCGGAATATTTAGATGCGACGGCAAACAAATTATCCATTACCCGCGAGGATTTACTGTCTGAAATTCGCAAATGGTACAACGGTTATTCGTGGGATGGCAAAATTTCCGTTTACAATCCGTTCAGTGTTCTGCAGTTTCTTGATGAGATGAATTTTAAGAGTTACTGGTTTGCAACCGGCACTCCCACTTTTTTGATAACATTGCTCAAGAAACGCAACAGCGTCGAATTGTTTTTACAACCGATTCAGGCAAGTGAAGCTGTGTTCAGCAGTTACGACCCCAACAATCTCGAAACTCTTCCATTGTTGTTTCAAACCGGATATCTGACGGTAAAGGAAATCACAATAGACGACAACCACAAATTGATTTACACATTCGGACCGCCAAACGACGAAGTTCGTGAAGCCTTTATCGCACATCTGGCTCAGGCATATACTGAAGTAAGTATGGATGAAATGGTCAAGTTACAGAAAGACATGCAACGTCAGTTAAAGACCGGCGATTCCGAAGGTCTCGAACAGAGTTTGCGAGCGATGATTGCGCATGTGCCTTATCAGTTGCACGTCGAATCGGAAAAGTATTATCACTCGCTATTGCTCGTGTGGTTTTATTTCTTGGGATTCAAGCCTCTGGGAGAACTGTCAACAAATATCGGACGGATTGACGCCGTATGGAAATTGCCGGGCATGAATATCGTCACCGAAATCAAGTACAGCGTCGACCAGCCGCTCGACAAACTGCTCGACAAAGCGTCGAATCAAACCCGCGACCGGAAATATTACGAAGCATTCTTTGACGCACCCGGAAAGATTGTTCTTGTTTCGATAGCATTTTCGGGACGCGAACCCGGTTGCAGGATAGAAACGTTAGATAATTAAAAATAACATCCAATGAACGCAAAAGAACGATTACGGAAATTTGTCGAATACAAAGGCATGGGCAGAAACCGCTTCGAAGAGATAGTCGGGATATCGTCGGGTTATCTTTCGACCAAAAGTCCGTCTGTCGGTTCCGAAATAATCGAGCGAATTGTCCACATCTATCACGATCTGAATATCGAATGGCTTGTTACGGGGCATGGGAAAATGATTAAAACGCCTTACTGGAACGAAATCGGGACAGCCATAGAATCGAATTACAGAAAACTGGTTTACGCTCCTTTGATCAGTCGTTACGCACAGGCGGAATACATCAGCCGACTGGACGATAAATTATATATCGATACCCTGCCAACCTTGCCGGTCGTCGTAGAACACGAAAGCAAAGGAAATTACGTATGTTTCGAGATGTGGGACGACAGCATGAACGACGGCTCCGACAACAGTTACAATCCGGGCGACATATTGATATGCCGTGAAATCGACAGCACAATCAGACAAAGGAAATTATATTTCAACAAACCAAAATCTTTTGTCATCGTACATGCCGGAAAAGGTATCATTGTCAAACAAATAACAGCTCACGACATCGAAAAAGACATCATCACGGTACATTCGTCAAATCCGCTCTGCGAAGACCACACAATTTGTTTACAAGATGTAAAAAAACTGTTAAATATAATCAAATTGCAAAGAATTGTGGAGTAAATATGACATATTTTGCCCGATTTTTTAAAATTTATTCAAATCAAACACTCTTTTTATTTATGTGATATATAGACATTTAACAGATAGGTTCAAAAATATTTTCAAGAAAAATCAATTTTTTTGTGATTTGTAAAAGATTATTTCATAAATTTGCGGCATAATAATACTTGGATTATAAATTATAAAAACTATTATAAATATGGCAATAAATTTGGTAAAAGGACAGCGGATAGAAATAGGATTGTCCAAAGTAGGAGTAGGTTTGGGATGGGATCCCAACGAAAGAACGGGGTTTGATTTCGACCTGGATGCTTCGGCATTTATGTTGAGCGAAAACAAAAAACTTCCGTCAGATGATTTTTTTATTTTTTACAACAATCCGAAATCACCTGACGGAGCGGTCGAATCGTCGGGCGATGATTTGACAGGCGGTAACAGCGACGGCGACGACGAAACGCTTACCGTTGATTTAACAAAAGTGGATTCCAAAGTGCAGGAAATCGTTTTTACGGTTACAATCCACGATTACGAAACTCGCAAGCAAAATTTCGGACAGGTACGCAATTCATTTATACGGATATACAATGCGCAAACCAACGAAGAAATAGCCAAATACGAGTTAGACGAAGATTTTTCGGTTGAAACGGCTGTAGAGTTCGGGCGGTTGTATAAACGTGGAGGCGAATGGAAATTCGAAGCCCTGGGCGTCGGATACAAAGGCGGATTGCAGTATTTTGTTGATAAATATGTGTAGATTAAATCGGATAATAATTTAAAACATAATAAGATGGCTATTAATTTAGAAAAAATTACCCTTGAAAAACAGGGCGACAGTCACAAAATTGACTTGACAAAGAAAGGTGAAAATGCATCGAAAGAAATCGTTATCAATCTGAACTGGTCGCAGGGCGAAACGAAAAAAGGATTCTGGAGCAGTTTGTTTAGCAGTAACTCGGCTATCGATCTCGATTTAGGTTGTTTTTATGCGCTTAACAATGACGATAAATCCGTAATTGACGGATTACAGTTTGCGCATGGGCAGGGCGGTCCACGCAACGTCTCGACACGGCAGGGCTGTTATACCAAAGCGCCATGGATTTGGCACACAGGCGACGACCGTGGAGCAGCGGCAGGTTCAGGCGAAAATATTCTGGTTAACCCACAGGGATTAAGCGAATTAAACCGTATCGTAGTGTATTGTTTCATCTACGAAGGAGCTGCAAAATGGGCTGAAACCAACGCTGTCGCAACAATCAAAGTCCCCGACAATCCCGATATCGTCGTTGAAATGGGTAAACAGTACAGCGACCGGAAGTTCTGCGCTATTGCCGAAATCCTGTTCGGAAACGACAATTCTCTTACGGTCAAGAAACTGATTTCGTTCCACAACGGACACGAAGAGTGCGATAAAGCATATAAATGGGGAATGAAATGGCAGGCAGGAAGCAAGTAAATTAATGAAAAGAAAATGAGAAGATTACCTGTATATTTAGTATTGGATACGTCCGGCTCGATGACCGGCGAACCCATTGAAGCGGTGAAAAATGGCGTTCAAGTGTTGATTTCGACCTTGCGTCAGGACCCGTATGCGCTCGAAACGGCTTATTTGAGCGTGATAACTTTCGACAGTTCGGCGAAACAGGCAGTTCCGTTGACGGAATTGTCGCTGTTTCAAATGCCCGACATTCAGGCGTCAGGAACGACCTCGCTGGGCGAAGCGCTGACTTTGTTATCCAACAAAATCGACAGCGAAGTAACCAGAACAACCGCCGAAGTGAAAGGCGATTGGAAACCATTAGTTTTCCTGATGACCGACGGAGGCCCGACCGACAACTGGCAAAAGGGATTAGCCGATTTCCAGAAACGAAAAGTTGGCATAGTGGTTGCCTGCGCCGCAGGACAGGGCGCCGACACGAAGATATTGAAACAGATTACCGAAATCGTTGTGCAATTGGATACTGCCGACAGCGCTACGATTAAGGCGTTTTTTAAATGGGTTTCGGCATCGGTAAGCACTGGTAGCCAGAAGGTGGAAGCAAGCGGTATCGACGTAGGTGGATTAAACGAATTGCCACCACCACCACCCGAAGTAAATATTGTAGTGTAGAAGAT
>JAISXV010000287.1 GCA_031270335.1 Prevotellaceae bacterium
AACGTTTGAAAACGTTTTTGATTTATCTGTTTCGGCATCGGGCTGAAATTTTTTAATCCGGGACAAAAGTATTTATTTTCCTGAATAAAAAAAGCGCCAGGCGGATTAAAAAAACATAAAAACGGACGGACGCTATTGCCGTTCGTATAACTGCTTATACGGCAGACATTTATTGACCGGCAGAGACTGTTCCGTAGACAGCGAACAAACCGGCGCTTAACGACAACATCCGGCCAATGGATGACATTGTTCTGTGTTTCGTTTCACTTTCCTATTGCCATGGAACTTGTCCTGCTTCCCGGACATGATCCATCAGTTCATAAAATAATTTCCGGTACCGTTCCGATGTTTCTATGGATAATGGCGTTTGTTCATTCGGGTCATTCTTTAAATCAAAATACTGTAATGGTTCATACGGCCTGTTTTGCAATACCTTACAGTCTTTATACCTGGCAGCGTATGCTGCTCTTCCGCCAAAATCCCCGCCTTCCCGGCGCACCCAAAATACCGTGCGATCGTCAGTCGTTTGTTTTTCGCCCAATAATGCGGGCAAAATACTGATTCCATCTATTTTATGCGTGATTTCCGTACCTGTCAACTGACATACTGTAGGGAAAATATCCATCAGCATAGCGAAATTTTCGGCTGTGGCAGGCTTAATCTTTCCTTTCCAGTAAATGCCTGCCGCCACGCGAATACCCCCTTCGAGCATTTGCCCCTTCCATCCGTTCAGCGGGCCGTTATTGGCATTGCTTCCCCGGTCTCCTCCGTTGTCCGAAACAAAAATAATCAGGGTATTTTCCAATTGCCTGTTCGTTTCCAGGGCATGAATGACACGCCCGACCTGTTCGTCCAAATGTTCGATGAGCGCGACCAAAGCAGCACGCTTCCCTGTACTATTCGGTTCGCGTTTTTTGGCTTTTTCCAGCCATTCCGCCGGTGGTTGTAACGGCGCATGAGGAGCATTGTAGGCTAAATAAAGGAAAAACGGAACGTTTTCTTTCCGGCGCGTATTCAGATAGTCAATCGCCCAGTCGGAAAATACCTCCGAGGCATGTCCCTGCGGATGGACAACAGTTGTGTTTTCCCGCATGTAATTCCTGTTGTGGCGCAGATGGGTATAATAATCATCCATCATATCTCCCAGAAAACCGTGAAAATAATCGAATCCGCGTTCGGTAGGTGTATCCGGCGACTGCAATCCGAGATGCCATTTCCCGACGATGGCGGTATGATAACCTGCGTTTTTTAAAACTTGCGGAAGAAGTATCGCTTCGGAAGACAGGTTTCCCCAGCTTTCATCCGCATGATTACGGATGAAATCGGCGATGCTCATATCCGGCGAGGGTTCGACGGGTTTGTTCCGGGTACGGATCACGCCGGGAACTCCTGCCAAATCGGGATAACGGCCTGTCAACAGTGCCGCGCGACTGGGTGACGACACATTGGAGTTGGCGTAAAAATTCGTAAACCGCACGCCTTGATTCAATAATCTGTCAATGTTAGGCGTATGTATATCTTTGGCAAACCCCTGACAGGACAAATCGCCGTAACCCAAGTCATCCACCAGAATACAGAGGATATTCGGCTTTGTCGGATGCGGCGTTGCAGGCTTTGCTACCGACATGCCTATCGGTAACATACTTCCCATCAGTAATGCCCATTTATTTGATTCTGTCCACATGATTTGTTTGATTCATTCAATTTCGATATCAATATTCGGGATAATGAATGTGACGTTCATTTGGAGGACAAAAGTATCGGGTTCTTATTTTGTCGGCAATACCTTCTTCATGGTATTTTCACATGCCGATAGTGTATTGTTCGCAACATAGTTTCATCGCATCCCTAAAATCTGCAATCAAATAATTGGGTCGTTTTGGTAAAGTACCTTATTTCATTCGATAAACAACGTTAAACTTCGTTTGTTTTGTTGGTACAATAAAAGGAATGTATACCTTCGCCGCATACTTAATGATGAAAACTAAATAAAATCATAATGAAATCATGTAATTACATTTTGTTGGCACTCCTGTTCCAACTGTTCGCTGTCCAGCGTGGATTCGGACAAAATTCTGTTTCCGGCAATTATTGGGAGACGCCCTCGATTGTCGATGAGGGGAAAGAGCCTCCCCGTGCCGATTTTATGCCATATTCCGACCTGCCGCAAGTGTTGGCGGACGATAAGTTTGCCTCTCCGTTTGTGAAAAGTCTGAATGGAATATGGAAGTTTCATTTTGCGGAAAACGTAGCAGCGCGTCCGGTTGATTTCTATTCCGAGAATCTGAACGAAAGCGCGTGGAAAGACATCCTCGTCCCCGCAAGTTGGGAAACTCAGGGCTTTGGAGTACCGGTGTACACCAACAGTCACTACATTTTCCCCACCAACCCTCCATACGTGGATAACAACGATCTCCCAATCGGAAGTTATCGCACTTGGTTTGAATTGCCCGACAAGTTCGACGGAAAAGAGATTATGCTTTAGTTCGGTTCGATTTCAGGCGCTGCCACCGTCTATGTCAACGGGCAAAGAGTGGGTTACTCGAAAGTTGCCAAGACGCCTGCCGAGTTCAACATTACGCCGTATCTGAAAAAGGGAAAAAACCTGCTGGCGTTACAGGTGTTCAAATGGAGCGATGCCTCGTATATCGAAGACCAGGATTTCTGGCGACTGGCGGGAATTGAGCGCGACGTACTGTTGATTGCCCGTCCGAAAGTGTCGATCGAAGACTTCTTTGTTCGTAGCGACCTTGACAAAAGTTACAAAAACGGAATCTTCTCTGTCGATGTTGATATCCGTAATTTTACGGAACAGAAAACCGGAACGTTTCAGATAGAAGTCTCGCTGCTGGACGATCTGCAAAAAAAGATTCTGACAAAGAAATTGACCGTTAAGAATATCGAAGCGAAAAAAGAACAAACGGCGTCGTTTTCGGCCAATGTGTCGTCGCCGAAACGGTGGAGCGCCGAATTTCCGAATCTCTACACTGTGCTTGTCGAACTCAAAGACAGCAAAGGTCAGACCGTCGAACTTGCCGGATGCCGTACCGGATTCCGTAAGATCGAAATCCGTAACAAACAGTTTCTAATCAACGGTAAACCGATACTCATTAAGGGAACAAATATCCACGAACATCACGAAAAGTACGGTCATTACGTTGACGAAGCAACCAAACTGAAAGATATCCAACTCATGAAACTGCACAACTACAACGCTATCCGCACGAGCCATTATCCGCAAAGTCCGGAAATATATAAACTGTGCGACAAATACGGCCTGTACGTTGTAGATGAGGCAAATCTCGAATCGCACGGTTTAGACGGGTTCGACAGCTCACGTCATCCTTCGATCATCGAAATATGGAAAGGACAGCATCTCGACCGTACCATCCGCATGTTCGAACGCGACAAAAACGTTCCGAGCATCATAACATGGTCGCTGGGCAACGAAAGCCGGTTCGGACCAAATTACGAAGCCACCTACACCTGGCTGAAACAAAACGACAAGGCGCAACGTCCCGTACAGTGTAACCGTGCAGGCGAAAATCCTTTCACCGATATTGTTTGCCCAATGTACGACAAGGCGCACCAGATGGAACATTATGCGCAGAGAGACAATACTACCCGTCCATATATACAGTGCGAATACGCTCATGCCCTGAGTAACGGCACAGGTAATTTTCAGGAACTGTGGGATGTGATTATGAAATATCCGGTTCTGCAGGGCGGTTTTATCTGGGAATGGGTCGATCATGGAATAGAAGCTTTCGACGAACAGGGACGCAAGTACTGGGCTTACGGAGGCGACCTCGGCGGACATCGCTGGACGCATGACGAAAACTTCTGCGCCGACGGTATCATCAACACCGACCGCACAGTGCATCCCGGTATCAACGAAGTAAAAAAGGTATATCAGCCTGTGTGGATGAAGGCTACGGATATCGAAAAGGGCAAGATTACGCTGAGCAATCACAATCTGTTTACCGACCTCAACGCTTACGAGTTCCGTTGGGAACTGTATCGCAACGGCGAGCCTGTGCAGTCGCAGAGTATCGCTGTCAACGGAAAACCGTTGTCAGATACCGAAATCACTGTTCCTTTGCCGGATATTGCTTTCGGAAAAGGCGATGAATATTATCTTCGTCTGAAAGCCTTTACCCGTCAGGCTACCGACATTGTTCCCGCCGGACACGAAGTTGCCGCCGAAGAATTTGCTTTCCCGAAAAGCAGTTTCCTGACGCAATCGACTCCGCAGGGCAATCTGAAAATCGACCGTACAGATAATGATCTCAAGTTTGAAAGCGGAGACGTGAAAGGTACAATATCGTTGAAACGCGGCTTGCTCACCGAATATTCGTATCAGGGCAGACGGCTGATTACCGCTTCGCCAACGCCGAACTTCTGGCGCGCCCCCATTGACAACGATTTCGGCAACGGTCATCATCGTCGCAGTAACATCTGGCGGACAGCGGGCGACGACATTGTTGTAACAAATGTCGAAGTCAAACCGGCTACAGCCGAAGGCGTCGAGGTGATTGTCGTGCAACGCATCAAATACTTGCACATCCCTTACACTACGGTTTATCAGGTTCGTAACGACGGCTCGGTGAAGGTGTCGGCGTCAATGGACATGACGGGAATCGAACATCCCGAACTGTCGCGTTTCGGCATGAAGATGCGAGTTCCGGTAGAGTTCAGCAATGTGAAATATTACGGCAGAGGTCCATGGGAGAATTACAACGACCGTAACCGTTCGGCTTTTGTCGGGAAATACAAATGCAAGGTCAACGACCTGCAATTCGAGTACGTCCGTCCGCAGGAAAACGGCTATCGTACAGACATTCGCACTCTTTCGCTTACCGACGACAAAGGGTTCGGGATACGTTTCGAAGGTTACGACCTGCCGTTCTGTTTCAACGCCCGGTACAACAGCGACGAGGATCTCGATCCGGGTCTGACGAAAAAACAGCAGCACTCAATCGACGTCGATCCGCGTAGAGAACTCTACGTCAATATCGACCTCAAACAGCTCGGCGTCGCCGGCGATGACAGCTGGGGCGCAACGCCAATGAAACCGTATCGTATGCTCGACGACGTTTATTCGTATTCGTATGTGATAACGGTGGAAAAAACGACTTTTTGATAAGAAGTCAAGAATGAAAAAATTTGAAAAATTGTTATTTATAGATTTATGGAAGAAAATATTGAATTGGGAGTAGGTACGAGAGTCGAACACGACAGGTACGGGGAAGGATTTGTTTGTAAAAATTCATTGAACGGTTATGAAATCATTTTCGAACGTGGAGGAAAATTGAGTTTTGGCAAGGCTAATATCTTGAAAGATATGAAGGTTGTAGAGGAAGTCGAAGACAACAAGCCTAAACTTTCTTTAGATGAGGTAACTGAGGTATTAACCAATATTTTAGAGCGTTACAACGGAATTAATGACTATGTTGAAATCGCCGATAAATGGATTGGCGGTACTTTGGTGTTGAATCCCGGAAATGCGTCGCAACCGAAAGAAATCCCTGTTGACGTCTTTTTTCATAAAATCGTGATGCTCAGGGACAGACTGCGTGTGTTGGAACAAAACATCAATAGTCATAAAAGTTTGAGCGAACAGGATAAAGTTAATATTCAGAAATATATAACTGCGGCATACGGTTCTTTGACTACGTTCAACATACTTTTTAAAGACAAGAACGATTATTTTGTGGGCGCAGGAAAAAAAGATGAATAAAGCATTAAATTAAAAACAGTATAACAATGGCTGAAAAAATAAACGATAAAACGGTATTTTCTCTGCTCGAAGTAACAAAGAGTATTCAAAACACTCTGAATGACAGATATAAAAGTTCGTTTTGGGTAAAAGCCGAAATGAACAAACTGAATTTTTATAAACATTCGGGACATTGCTATCCCGAACTCGTCGAAAAAAAAGACGGAAAAGTAATCGCTTTGCTAAAATCGTATCTGTGGAAAGATGATTATTTCAGGATAAATGCGAAATTTATTGAAACTCTGCACGAACCGCTTAAAGACGGCATTAAAATTCTGTTTTTGGCAAAGATAACTTTTGACCCATCTCACGGCTTGTCGTTGTGGATAATGGATATTGACCCGAGTTATACGCTTGGAGACCTCGAACGCGAAAAGCAAGAAACAATCTATCAACTTCGAAGCGAAGGAATTTTCGAAAAAAACAAAACGCTGAGCCTGCCTTTGCTGCCTCAGCGAATTGCAATTATTTCCGTCGAAACAAGCAAGGGATACGCCGATTTTATCAAAGTAATCGGAACAAATTCATGGGGTTACAAGTTTTTTTGGTGTTTGTTTCCGTCTTTGCTGCAAGGTGACAATGCAGTGCAAAGCATAATCGACCAGTTGGAGAGGATAAGAAAAGTCCGACATCATTTTGATGTTGTGGCGATTATACGTGGAGGCGGCGGAGACGTCGGGCTTTCGTGTTTCAACACTTATCTGTTGTCCAAAACGATAGCGCTGTTTCCAATTCCTGTGATTACAGGTATCGGACATGCAACTAATGAGACAGTTACAGAGATGATTTCTTTTGCAAACGCCATTACGCCCACAAAACTTGCTGAATTTCTTTTGCAAAAATTCCATAATTTTTCTATTCCCGTCCAAAGCGCTGAAAAAAAGATATTTGAAAAAACAACGCGGTTGTTGGGTGAAGAAAAAATGAAGTTTGCAGCGGAAACAAAACTGTTTCGTTCGGTAACAGATAATATCTTCAATATGAAGAAAATGACGGTTTCACAATTGAAAGAAAAATTGCAGTTACAGAGTTTGTTAATGACAAAAAACGCTTTGACGGAAATGACCGGAATAGAAAAAAATGTCGCAAACATGAGCCCCGCCAATGTGCTGAAAAGAGGTTACAGCATCACGCTATTTAACGGCAAATCAGTCACCGGAATCTCGCAAGTCAAAGAAGGCGACATTCTTAACACAATTGTACACGAAGGCAACATTGTCAGTATTGTAAATTCAACAAATAAAAATAATGCATAATGAGTGATAAATTAAGTTATACAGCAGCATTTGAGGAACTTCAAAAGATTGTTTCGGAAATCGAAAAAGGAACAATATCAGTTGACGAACTCTCCGAAAAAGTCAAAAGAGCAGCGCAACTCATCAAAATCTGCAAGTCAAAATTGACTGACACAGAAGAAGATGTGAGCAGAATCCTGAAAGAACTCGATTCGCCGGGCGATGATAAACAACAAGGCTGATGAAATGTCCGTATGCTTTAGCTTACGGATGGGGAATCCCGGACGACAACTAAGTGCAGGGACAACACTATATTCGTCGATGAGCGGTAGCGGCGCTTCTGTTTTCGGATTGTTCGAAAAATGATGGATTTCTTGAATCACACAAACAAAGGATTTGCATACGTTTGGACGTCTTGCGCTTCGATAGTTTTGTCGCACAATATTATCAGTCGTTCAATGACATTGCGAAATTCGCGAATATTTCCCGTCCAGTGAAGTTTTTGGAGTTCGGCGACGGCGTCTTCGGTGATTTCTTTATGGGGAATACTGTATTCCTCGCAGATTTCTGTGATAAAATGTTCTGCCAGCAGCGGAATATCTTCCTTTCGTTCGTTCAGGGCAGGCACATGGATGATAATCACACTGATACGGTGATAGAGATCTTCTCTGAAATATCCATTTTCGATTTCGTTGCGGAGGTTTTTGTTTGTAGCTGCAATCACCCTCACATCCACCGTGATATCCTTATCGCTTCCCACGCGTAACACCTTGTTTTCCTGTAATGCTCTGAGTACCTTTGCCTGAGCTGCCAGACTCATGTCGCCTATTTCGTCGAGAAAGAGAGTGCCGCCGTTCGCCTGTTCAAATTTGCCTTTGTGTTGTTTGATGGCAGAAGTAAACGAACCTTTTTCGTGACCAAAGAGTTCGCTTTCAATCAATTCGGAAGGTATGGCGGCGCAATTCACTTCGATAAAAACACCGTCGGCTCTGTTGCTTTTTTCATGTAACCAACGGGCAACAAGTTCTTTACCTGTCCCGTTGGAGCCGGTTATCAGGACGCGGGCTTCGGTAGGAGCCACACGGTCAATCACATCCTTTACTTTCCGGATGCTTTCCGATTCGCCTACAATCTCGTAAGTTTTAGAGACTTTACGTTGAAGCTTTTTTGTTTCCTTAACCAAAACGGTTTTGTCGGTCGCATTTCGGACAGTGATCAGTATCCTGTTGAGGTCGAGGGGTTTTTCGATAAAATCATACGCCCCTTTTTTGATACATTCCACAGCAGTATCAATGTTTCCATGACCGGAAATCATCACTACGGGAACGTCGGCATTCAGTTCCTGCAATTTTTCGAGCGCTTCGATGCCATCCATTTCCGGCATTTTGATATCGCAAAACACCAAATCGAACGCGTTTTTACGGAACAATTCAATCGCCTCAGCGCCGTTTTCAGCCAAAACCACTTCGACATTCTCATATTCCAGAATGTCTTTCAGCGAATTACGAATACCCCTCTCATCATCGACAACAAGAACTTTCATTGCGTGTCAACCGTCAATTATTCATCCGATTTGTGTTTGCTGTTGTCTTCTTCGAGCGAAGCGCTGATGTCGTCCTCAATACCTTTCACGCCATCTTTGAAACTTTTCACGCCCTTACCAATTCCTTTCATCAGTTCGGGAATTTTCTTTCCGCCAAACAACAACAAGATTGCCAAAGCGATAAGTATAATTTCGCCCGTTCCCAAGTTTCCTAAAAACAAAAGTGTATTCATACAATAATTATTTTATATATTTAATATTACATATCTAAAAGCCAAGCAAATATAAGCGGAGCAACGATTGTTGCGTCCGATTCGATAATAAATTTCGGAGTGTCGATACCCAATTTTCCCCAAGTTATTTTTTCGTTAGGGACAGCGCCCGAATACGAACCGTAACTTGTTGTAGAATCGGATATTTGACAGAAATAACTCCAGAAAGGCGTAGATTCTAATCCCAAATCCTGATACAGCATCGGCACAACGCAAATCGGAAAATCGCCCGATATTCCTCCGCCAATCTGGAAAAATCCGATTCCCGAGCCGGAATTTTTTGTGTACCAGTCGGCAAGGAAAGTCATGTATTCGATACCCGATTTCATTGTCGATGGTTTTAAATCGCCTTTAATACAGTAAGATGCAAAGATATTTCCCATTGTCGAATCTTCCCATCCGGGAACGATTATCGGCAAATTTTTCTCCGCTGCGGCAAGCATCCAGCTGTCGGCGGGATCAATTTCGTAATATTGCTTTAAATCGCCGGACAACAGCATCTTGTACATATATTCATGCGGGAAATATCTTTCGCCGGTATTTTCGGCAACTTTCCATTGAGCATGAATGTGTTGTTGCAAACGGCGAAACGCTTTTTCTTCGGGGATACAGGTGTCGGTCACACGGTTAAGTCCCTGTTCGAGAAGCGCCCATTCGTCCTGCGGGGTCAAATCTCGGTAATGCGGTACTCTCCTGTAACTTTTATGCGCGACAAGATTCATGACGTCTTCCTCAAGATTCGCTCCCGTACAAGTGATAATCTGGACTTTATCCTGTCGAATCATCTCTGCCAGAAGTTTTCCCAATTCGGCGGTACTCATTGCTCCGCCGAGAGTTATCATCATTTTTTGCCCCGAATCCAGAGCCTTTTCGTACGCTTTTGCCGCATCGACCAAAGTAGCGGCGTTAAAATGCAGAAAGTATTTCTCTATAAAAGAAGATATTACCTTACGTTTACTGTCCATTTGTTTTCAATTTTTAATATCAATAACCATAATTGTATTGCGCACAAAAGTAATTGAATTTATTGAAAGTGCAATGTAAAAATTAAAAACCCCATCTGAGTCAATCTGTTATTCTTCTTCGGACACCAATAATTCGACAACTTTCATACTGCGCAACCAGGTTTTTCCGCCGGACGGAACACTGTCGTGATGGAAAAGATACCATTTGCCCCGATATTCCACGATGCTGTGGTGCATTGTCCAACCAACGACAGGCGTGAGAATTACGCCTTTGTAAGTAAACGGTCCGTAAGGATTATCGCCGATAGCGTAACATATCAGGTGCGTGTCGCCGGTGGAGTACGAAAAATAATATTTACCATTGTATTTGTGCATCCATGACGCCTCGAAAAAGCGGCGTTCGGCGTCGCCCTGCGTGAGCGGTTTGCCTTGTTCGTCGAGGATTACCAGGTCGCGGGGCATTTCGGCAAATTCGAGCATATCGTCGCGCAGACGAGCAACTTTCGGACACAAAGCCGGTTCGTTGCCGGCGGGGAATGTCCCTCCGTTTTCCTGCGCCTTATTGTCGCGGTAACGCTGTAACTGTCCGCCCCAGATTCCGCCGAAATAAATGTAATATTCGCCGTTGCCGTCGTTCAACACACACGGGTCAATGCTGTAACTGCCTTTTATGGGATTCTCCTGCGGAATAAATTTTCCGTAAGGCGTATCGGAAATTGCCACGCCGAGTCGGAAAACGTCGTTTTTGTCTTTGAGCGAGAAATAGAGATAGTATTTTCCGTTTTTTTCGGCAACATCGCTATCCCACAGTTGTCTGCCTGCCCACGCAATGTCATCAACCGAAAGGATAACTCCATGGTCGGTTACTTCGCCGGCTTCAACATCGTCAAGCGAAAAAACATGATAGTCGCACATATCAAAATGGTCGCCGTTGTCATTTTCGGGAATACCTGCTTCGCGGTCGTGCGAAGGATAAATGTAGATTTTGCCGTCAAAAACGCTCTCCACCTTGTCTGCCCACTCGTTTGCTTGCGGATTGTTTTCTTTTATAACTTATGGGAACTTCTAAAAACTCTCTATTTTTTTCTCATTTCTTTTTGAACTCATTTTTTTGAATTTTTTGTTGAGTTCACTTGCGAACTTTATTTCATTCATTTTTTCTATGTTTTATATAA
>JAISXV010000088.1 GCA_031270335.1 Prevotellaceae bacterium
TTTCTGTCGCAACCGTTCCACATGGCTGAAGCGTTTACGGGAATACCGGGCGTGATGGTGCCTGTCGAAGAAACTATAAGAGGATTCAACATGATTCTCAACGGAGAAGTCGATGAATATCCCGAAGCAGCTTTCAATCAGGTCGGAACGATTGACGAAGCAATCGAAAAAGGGAAAAAAATATTGCACGAGTTATGAAGTATGAAGTATGAGGTATGAAGTATGAGGTATGAGGTATGAGGTATGAGGTATGAGAGATAAATTATTAATTGTTAATTGTCAATTGTTAATTGTTCTGTTGTGTTTGCTGGTTTCGTGCAAAAGCAAACGACCGGATGTTTCGAATATTGATTTGAGCGTTGAAATACAGCGTCTTGACCGAGATATTTTCGACATGTCCGCCGACAGTTTGCACAACAAATACGGCGTTTTCTTCGACTATTACACCGAAGGCGTGCTTGCTATCGGAAATTATAAAGACAGTTCGTTTCGTGAATATCTCGAAATGTTCAAAACCGATTCTATCGTCCAAAAGGCACACGCCGACGTCAATAAACAATATCCAGATTTAAAGCGCCTTACGGAAAAACTCTCTACCGCGTTCAAATACTATCGCTACTATTTCCCCGATAAACATATCCCGAAAGTTTATACGTATATTTCGGGTTATAATCAGTCGTTTATCCTTACCGACAGCGTTCTCGCTATAGGATTGGACAAATATCTGGGCGCAGATTATGAGTTCTACAACAGATTGCAGTTCCACAAGTATTTATCACGAAACATGTATCCCGAAAAAATTGTCGCCGACTATATCGAAACCCTGATCGGCAACGAATGGATATTGAACTCAAGGAAAAATAATGATTTGATTTCGAAAATGTTATTCGAGGGTAAAATCCTTTATGCAACAAAAATGATTTTGCCCGACGAACCCGATTCCAGAATATTCGGATTCACCGACGACCAAGTCCGTTGGTGTAAAAATAACGAAAAAACAATGTGGATCACTTTGATTGAGAATAAATTGCTGTTCTCTACCGATCATTTCAAAATCAGGAAACTGACCGACTTCGCTCCTCATACTTCCGAATTTACCGCAGAATCGCCCGGAAAAGCATGTAACTGGATTGGTTACAGAATAATAGCAAAGTATATGAAAGACAATCCACAAATCAGCCTCCAGGAACTCATGGACAACGACGATTATCGGAAAATCTTCGACCAGGCAAAATATAAACCGTAAAGTATTTTAGATAAACAATTGGTAATGATGAAAATAAAGAGTTTTTTGTTAATTTTCACAATAAGCATAAGTTGTATTTCGTGCAAAGATATAGCTGATACTGAAGCGTTTCCAAAAAACAGTCAGGAACCTGCAGGATTGATGAAATTTTTTAACGACACGACCGTAACCTTTTTAGAAAGTAAAAAAGCCGGCGACTGGATATTTTCAAAATACCGGAACGACAGGCTGACCGGTTTAATATCAATATACAAGGATTCTATTGTGTTTGTCAACGATACATTTTTCTCGACCGAAAAGACAGAATACCAACGATTTGATTTTATCGATTCATTGAAAATTGAGTTTAGCACAGCTCAAATCGCTGAAAACACAACAATTAATTACAGATACATATTTCGTTTCGATGATTTTTCGAATAAATGGCTGTTGGAATACGCCGAAAAAAAGGAAGTTGCCGCCGAACAGTCGGTATATTACTTCACCGACAATTTTCAACAAAACTTTTCGACAGAAAGTTTTTCTACAGAAAAGTCCCCGGCAATATTGTTTACGAATGCAAACGATCGCCTGTTTACATACAAATACAAGAAAAAGAATTATTTAGACAGTATCGAGACGCAGGTAAACAGTATGAAATCGGCAAAAGTATCATCGTTTGGAAATGTATTCAACATCGACCATGCCGAAGAAATTTTGAACGATTATCCTGTTAACAAATCAACTGTGTTAACTCTCAACAATACTGCTTATTATCTGGAACAGATGTCGATAACATTGCCGGCGATAGCTATTTTGGAAACCATTATCGACGATTATCCTGACAGAGCGGTCAGTTATCTGAACCTCAGCGATGCCCTGACAAAAAATAACCTGAAAATCAAAGCAGAAAAAATCCGCCAGAGATATCCCAAAATTGTTAAAAAAATAAAAGGTTGATGAAGAAATTTTCATGATTCGTCAAATTGCGTATAAATCCTGATTCAATTTGGCGGTTTTAAAAATAGTCGTACCTTTGCATAAAATTGGTATCAAAAATATCGTTTCACGGATAAAAATGGCACCAAAAATATCGTTTTACGGATAAAAATGGCAGATATGAAAAGGAAAATTGAAAATACGCTATTGGAATGGAAGAACAATGACAACGCTCTTCCGTTTATGCTTGTCGGAGCACGACAGACAGGCAAAACCTATATTGTAGAGAAATTTTGTAAAGAAAATTTTGAAAATATGGTGCAACTGAATTTTCTTGAAGAAGAAGGTTTTAAGTCGTTTTTTGAAAATTCGCTCAATCCCGAAAACATAATTTCAAAGATTGAGATGTATTTCGATACGAAAATTGACACAACAAACACCGTTTTTTTCTTCGACGAAATACAAGTCTGCGAAAGAGCGATTGCTTCGCTGAAATTCTTTGCAGAATCGAAAAACAAGTACAGAGTTATTGTTGCAGGCAGTTTGCTTGGCGTGAAAATCAATCGGTTTAAGTCGTCGTTTCCTGTCGGGAAAGTGCAGATTGAGAAACTTTTTCCGCTTGATTTTGAGGAATTTCTTTGGGCAAACGGTAATGAAATCGGGGCAAATGCAATAAGAAGCGCCTTTGAGAAAAACGAGCCGTTTGACTTGGCAAATCACAATAAATTTCTACAACTATACAAGACCTGTCTCTATCTCGGCGGAATGCCTGCCGTGCTGAACGTCTTTTTCGACAACGGAAAAAACCTCCTGTCGCCTGCGATAAACAATGTGAAACAAGATATCATTACCGGCTATCTGGCAGATATGGCAAAATATTCGGAAAACATTAATTCATTGAAAATAATAAAAGTATTTGAAAGCGTTCACTTGCAGTTGGCTCAAAAACAAACAAAATTCAAATACAGACTTGTTGAAGAAAAAGGCAATAAAAAAAAATTTGAAACTGCGATAGAATGGCTTTTGCAAGCGGGAATTTTACATATCTGCAACAGGATTGAAAAGCCCGAAAAACCGCTTAAAAGCAGCGAAAACGAAAAAACGTTCAAATTGTATATGGGCGATACAGGCTTGCTTATTTATCAGGGCGGAGTGAAGGTTTACGACATATTTGAGAATCCGAAATTTGACTTTATCGGCGGAATTACAGAGAATTATGTCGCTCAACAACTAACGGCGATGCAAAAAAAATTATATTACTGGACTTCGGGTAACGACGCCGAAGTGGACTTTATATTGAACGAAGAATCCGGTATAATGCCCTGTGAGGTGAAAGCCAACACAAATGTAACGTCAAAAAGTTTGTCGGAATATGTAAAAAAATACTTGCCTGACTGTTCAATCAGAATTTCGGCAAAAAATTTCGGCTTTGTAAACGGAATAAAATCCGTACCGCTCTACGCAGTGTTCTGTATCCTTTAAAAGTTATGGATTCGCCTATTTTTTTGACTTCTTGTGGCAATTTTAGTTGTTGTTTACGTTATTTTTTTTAATTTTGCACTTTTAAAAATAATTGAAAACATGCAGGATTTGGCATGTATATATTTGTAGGATAATAAATTTTGTGCGCATGGAACAATTCGTAGTATCGGCAATTAAGTATCGACCGTTATCATTTGCTTCGGTGGTTGGGCAATCGACAATCGGAGCAACGCTGAAAAATGCAATACAGAGAGGTCATTTAAGTCACGCATATTTGTTTTGCGGACCAAGAGGCGTGGGCAAAACAACCTGCGCCCGTATTTTTGCCAGAACAATCAACTGTTTGAATCCTGGCGCCGACATGGAAGCCTGCGGGAAATGCGAATCGTGCCGTTCGTTTTCCGAAGGGAGATCGTACTGCATACACGAACTCGACGCCGCATCGAACAACTCGGTGGACGATATCCGGATGCTGGTCGAACAGGTGAGAGTTCCGCCGCAGATAGGCAAATACAGCGTATATATCATCGACGAGGTTCACATGTTGTCGGCGGCGGCGTTCAACGCTTTCCTTAAAACACTCGAAGAGCCGCCATCGTATGCGATCTTCATTCTGGCAACAACCGAAAAGCATAAAATCATACCGACGATATTGTCGCGGTGTCAGATATACGATTTCAGCAGGATAACCATCGGCGACATTGTCTCGCATCTCAAAGATATCGCTCAAAAAGAAGGCGTTATCTGCGAACCCGACGCTCTGAATATCATCGCCCGTAAAGCCGACGGAGCAATGAGAGACGCCTTGTCGATATTCGACAGGGTTGTGTCGTTCTGCGGAAACAACGTTACGTATTCTGCGGTTATCGACGACCTGAATGTACTTGATTATGAATATTATTTCAGGCTCACGGATGCTCTTCTGGCTCACAATTACGTGGAAGCATATATGATTTTCGACGAAGTTCTGAAAAAAGGATTTGACGCACAGCATTTTGTGTCGGGACTAAATTCGCATTTTCGCGATATTCTTGTGTGCAAAGACGCGCAAACAATATCGTTATTGGAAGTCGGACAGGTCATTGCCGAACATTATCGTCAACAGGCGGTCGCATGTTCGGTGGATTTTCTCTACGAAGCGCTGAATATCGCCAACAAATGCGAAATGGACTACAAACTCAGTGGAAATCCGCGTTTGCTCGTCGAACTGACTTTGCTGAATTTGTCGTACATCGGAACTGAAAAAAAAAACAGTTCACCCGAACATAGCGAACAGCCGGAAGTAAATACGGAATCTCCTGCTGTACAGAAAAAAAACGAGCCGGCGCCAATACCCGAAGCGCCAAAAAGTATCTCGCTGAAAAGTATGTTGTCCGAAATAAAAACGGAAAAAGATTCCGAAAAGGAAACGAAGACTGTCGAGACCGCAGAAATTGTTGAAGAAAAGACATTTACCGAAGAAAAACTTGTGAGCGAATGGAGAAATTACGCCGAAAGCATAAAGGCTCAGTTACCCCGTCTAAGCAGCCGATTGCTTGAATATTCGCCGAAACTTGTGTCGGAACAGCTTGTACACTATCCGGTTATAAGCGAACAGCATAAGGAACAGATGAAAATGCGGTCGATAGATTTGGTCAGTCATCTTAAAAATACGTTAAATCCTTCGATATCTGTGGAGTGGATAGTGCAGGAAATAAATACCGAAACCGACGGCAAAATTCGCCTCTACACTCAAAAGGATAAAATCGAATATATCGTATCTGTAAACAGCGCTATCGACGGTATTATCAAAGATTTGGAATTAGATTACAGGTAATGATGGAGGATTATTTGGACTGCGATTATTCTGTTGTGTTGGGCGACGGCAAATTTCCCGAACATGATATCCCTCTGAAACTGTTGGATAAAGCCCGTCGAATCGTCTGCTGCGACGGCGCCGCAATAAAACTTCTACAGTACGGCAAAGAACCGGACGCTATTGTCGGCGACCTTGACAGTCTGTCTGACAGTCTGATAACCAAATATCACGACAGGATTTTCAAGGACGAAGACCAGGAAACAAACGACCAGACAAAAGCCGTTTACTGGTGCCGCAACCGGAACATAAACCCGGTAATCATACTCGGCGCAACAGGTCTGCGCGAAGACCATACTATTGGAAATATTGCTCTATTAGCTGATTACGTCGATTTTACAGACATCGCAATGGTTACGGATACGGGAATTTTTATCCCCCTCAACAAATCGAAAACGTTTAAATGCCGTAAAAACCAGCAGGTTTCAATCTTCGCAATCTCGCCGGAAACAAAAATAACTACCACAGGCTTGAAATACGAAGTTTCGGAACGATGTTTTTCCAACTGGAATCAGGGAACGCTTAATGAAACTCTCTCCGATTCGTTCAGCATCATCATTGACAAAGGGAAAGTGATTGTGTATCTTTTGAATTGACCCATGCGGTGATCTATCGTCGTAGAGACGCAAAATATTGCGTCTCTACAATGATCTATGCGGTGAAGATGGTAGGATTTCCTTCGGGCGCAATGACGGACATTACAATCATAGACGGGTAAATATGACGGAGTTGCGGAAAGGGCGGCATCCCTTAATCTCTCACCTGTCCGTCGCCGGTGATGACATATTTATAGCTTGTCAGTTCGGCAAGCGCCATTGGACCGCGTGCGTGTATTTTCTGGGTACTGATACCTATTTCGGATCCGAGACCGAACTGTGCGCCGTCGGTAAACGCCGTCGAGACATTGACATATACGCAGGCGGCGTCGATTTTTTTGACAAACAGGAATGCCGCCGTACTGTTGCCGGTGATGATGGTTTCGCTGTGTTGCGACGAATAGACAGAGATGTGATTTATTGCATCGCTGATTGTGTCCACCGTCTTTATCGACATTTTGTAATCAAGAAATTCCGTACCGAAACTGTTGTCGTCGGCATGTTCGAGCAGGCTTGCCGGATATTTCCCGTCCAGAGCCTCGTATGCCT
>JAISXV010000100.1 GCA_031270335.1 Prevotellaceae bacterium
TATTTTTCTTTGAAAAAAATATATATATCTGTATATTAGCGATATAATTTTCAAAAAAATCAAAAAAAATTCAAAAACTCGTTTTTTTTTAGAGGAAGAAAAATAATATTTAGCCAATCTAAACAGGAGGATGCTAAAAAACAGAAAAAAAGTTATACTAAAATTTTGTAAATCAAATAAATATTAGTAATTTTGCACGCAATTTAAGATACAGTAGTATATGAAAAGTTTTAAACGACATAAAGATTATGGATTTTGGGATCAAGATATCCGTTTGAGCAAAATTAGCAAATTAGGAGATCGTCATAAAGGAAATAGTCGCAAGGCTGCGGACGTCCTGTGATATGTCCGTTTTTGTTGATTGCGTCGTAAGTCATGTTACCCTGCGCCACATTCTTCAGTCCGTAAAGGATTTCTACTCCATTGTAAATGTCGAAGTCTATCCAGCTGGTAAGGGTCATATTGAACGACCAGTTCTTGTAACTCAAACTGTGCGACCATCCCGCCATAAGAGTTGGCATGAAATTGCCCTGATAGATACGGTCATCTACACGTCCTTCGTCGCCCTTGACAATCTCGCCTTCTTTGTTATATATCTGAATATGTCCTTCGTCGTTGACATTGGCATATTTGTAGAGAAAGAAACTGCCTACCTCCGTACCTTCTTCGATACGGTGCGCGTATTCCACCCAGTTGTTCACATAGTCGCCATTGATGTATGTCTGATTTCCCCAAAGCGAACCGATAATGGTTTTGTTATGGCTCAAATTGAGCGAAGTACTGTAATTCCAGTCTTTGGAACGAACTACTTCGGCGCCGATTTCCAATTCCCATCCGCGATTTTCCATTGTACCGATATTCTTATACATTTTCGATTCGGTGTTTGGCGGCTGCGGGACATTCACCTCGTATATAAGTCCTTCTATCTTTCGACGATAGAAATCAAACTTGCCATAAAAGCGATTACCAAAGAGCGAGTAATCAAGTCCGACGTTCCATTCGTGCTTTTCCTCCCAACCAAGCATATCGTTGATATTCTTGGTCACGCCGTAAGAGTATGCCCAAGAGCCGTCGGGCAACAGCCAGCGGGTATCGGAACCGTACATTTTGGCGGCATAGTCGGCAGAAAAACCTTCGTTGCCCGTTACACCATAAGCAAGACGTAATTTGAGGTCGTTCACAAAGCCGGCGTCTTCCATGAAACTTTCATTCGAGATACGCCATCCGGCAGAGACAGACCAGAACGTACCCCAACGATTTTTGACGGCAAACTTGCTCGATCCTTCACGACGAATGGCGGCTGTCGCCATATAAGTGTCTTTATAAGAATAATTAGCACGTGCAAAGTAAGCCAGCAGACGTTGAGTTATTTCTTTTGAAGATGACATAGCGGCATTACCTTCTTTCAAATAAGAGCCTTCGCCGAGATTCCAGAATTTTACAAAATCGTTAGAAAAGTTGTAGTTTTCGGCGTTAAACTGTTCGCCGTTCTGTTCAAAATAACTATATCCGGCAGTTGTGTTGATGCTGTGGTCGCCGAATATCCTGATATACGACAAATAGCCGTCGCTGTTTAACAGTTCGGTCTTGCTGAACTCCATCTTGGCATAACCTTTGCGTCCGGCTTTCAACTCTTCGCGCGAAAACATGGAGCGATAGTAATGGCTTTCCCACTGACGATTTTCATATCCCACAGTTTGGTTGTACGACAAGCCTTTCACAGGCAGGACATTGAGTTTAAACGTTACATCGGGACGAAACCATTTGTCAAGACCTTCGTCGGTTTTCAGAGCGGCTTCGCCTATCTCGTTCATTTCCGTATTGTCGCCTTCGGTCCAAATATTGTATCCTGTCTGGCTTTCGGGGTCGTAAATGGTTTGAGTGGGATTGGCGCGCATGATACCTTCAATAGAGGGCTTGTTCTGATCGCGTTTCGCCTGACGATAACTGACATGAGTATTGACGTCTAACCATCCGCGCAAGAGTTTGAAATCGGCATTGATACGTCCGGAATAATCTTTTCGCATGTCGCCTTGCAGAATACCGCGATTGTCGTCATACATTGCGGTAGCATAGACACGGGCATTGTCGGCTCCACCCTGAATGGTCAGCACATGACGGTTCGAAAACGGATTGTCGTTCAGAGCCGCATCCCACCAGTCGGTGTCATGTCCGTAGTTGTTTTTGGCGCCTCCGTAAGTAGCCGTATAATCCTGTGCATTCAACATATCGGGCTTACCGAAAGCGCGTTTAAAAATCATTTCTCCGGTATAGTTCGCCTTCAAAACATTGGATTTCGCCTGTTTGGTTGTGATAAGAATCACGCCGCCGGTAGCGCGCGTGCCGTAAATAGCTCCGGCAGATGCATCTTTCAAGACATCAATAGACTGGATATCTTCCTGTACGATGGTACGGATATCGCCGCCGGGCATTCCGTCGATGACTATCAGTGGAGCACGCGAGGTGTTGATAGACGCCATGCCGCGTAACTGAAATGTATTGTCGGAATTTGGACTGCTTGTCCCCGACATCACCAGACCGCCTACTTTACCTTTCAAGGCGGTAGCAATTGACGAGCCGCCTACGCCTTGCGGCAAATCACGCGCAGAAATCGAGGTTATGGAACTCGTTACTTGCCTTTTGTCCAACGTTCCATAACCAATAACGACTACTTCGCCTATTTGTTGAATATCTTCGACCAGAGATACATTAATGACGGTCTGACTGCCTGCCGTAATTTCCTGAGTCAAAAATCCTACAAACGAGAATACCAGTACGGTTTCTTTGTCAGGTACATTTACGGTGTAATTGCCGTTGACGTCGCTCATTACACCTGTTGTACCTTCTTTAAGGGTGATGCTGACTCCTTGAAGGGGTTCGCCTTCAGTGTCGGTCACCGTTCCTGTAATTGTAATACTTTGCTGTGAAAACAGCGAAAGCGTGAACATACATGCACATGCAACGAATAATATTCTTCGCCATGCGCCAAATCTAAATCTTTTTTGTTCAATCATAATAGTTTAAAATTTTACATACATTTAAATAAAATAATAGAGTTGAGTTGAGAATTGATCGCAACACAGGTTCAAATTTTCGTTTATTCTTCTTAAATACTGACGGCAAAAAACCAAAAGTGGAAGATTCACAATGCCAATATATCTGCATTGTTTTGATGTTTCGTT
>JAISXV010000101.1 GCA_031270335.1 Prevotellaceae bacterium
CTGAAACCCGGCTCCAACACCATCAAAATCCACGTGACAAACACCTGGATTAACAGTCTGATTGGCGACGAACAGTATCCCGAAGATTTCGAATGGACAGACAAAAACAATGGTTTACGGGCGATGAAAGGTTTACCGGAATGGTTCGTAAAAAATGAGCCGCGTCCCGTAAAGGAACGTAAAACATTCATCCCATGGTATTATTACAACAAAAATTCACCGCTGCAACCGGCAGGATTGATTGGTCCGGTGATATTACATAAACAATTTTATAACTGATAATTATTGTCAAAAGAAAAATAGTGAGATATAATTGCATTGATATTGTCGTATGGGCAGGGCTTGCACCAGCCCTTATAATCGTTCTGTCTGTCTGCTGCATCTGTCCGGCGTATGGTCAAAACAAGTCTGATAAGATAGAAATCAGGGGAATCGTCACCGATATCAACACCGGCGATGTACTCGAAGGCGCTTCTGTTTATGCTAAGGGAACGTCAACCGGCGTCGTTTCAGGCGATAAAGGACGTTATATTCTGCATCTTGATAGAGGTAATCATGTCATTTGCGCTGTTTTAGTCGGATACATAACCAAAGAATTTCCCGTCAATATTTCCTCTTCGCAAACATTTGACATACAACTCAAACCTGATGTTGAGGAGCTCGAATCGGTAACGGTATTCGGGCGCAACCCCGATGCCAATGTAACAAGCGTAAACATGGGCGTCGAACGGATGAGTATTAAGGAAATACAGCGTTTACCCGTGTTGATGGGCGAAGTTGACGTGATTAAAGCGATACAGTTGTTGCCGGGCGTACAGGCTACTGCCGAAGGAGGTTCGGGATTCAGCGTACGCGGCGGTTCTCCCGACCAAAATTTGATACTGTTAGACAACACTACCGTTTATAACGCATCGCATCTGTTGGGCTTTTTTTCGGTATTCAACAACGACGTAGTCAGTGGATTGGAACTCTTTAAAGGCGATTTGCCGCTGAAATATGGCGGACGGTTATCATCATTGCTGAGCGTGGAAACCAAATCGGAGAAGCCTCAGGATTTTCAGGGGACGGGAGGTATAGGACTGATATCTGCACGGTTGATGCTCGAAGGCAATATCGGCGAACGTACATCGTGGCTCGTTGGAGGGCGTCGCAGTTATGCCGACATTTTTCTTGCATTCGCAAAAGACGAAGCCCTGCGTAAGTCATCTGTTTACTTTTACGATATGAACGCCAAGATTTCTCATCGTTTTTCTGCAAAAGACAGAGTTGAGTTGAGCGGGTATTACGGCAAGGACATGTTTGCAGCGGAAGTCGGTCAGTTCGACTATGGAAATGCCACTGCATCATTGACTTGGCGACATACGATTTCGAAGAAATGGTTTTCGAGGATAAGCCTCAACACCAGCAAATACGGCTATGGTCTCGGCTCAGATATGGAGGGATTGGAGGCGTACTGGAATGCCGGCATATTCGACGTCGCATTAAATGCCGATTTCGATACGCATATCAGCGAATTATGGAACCTGAACTATGGAGTTTCCAGCATTCTGCATCATTTTTCGCCCGGACATGTGTCGGTCGCCGGTTATCCTGACTATGAAGTTCAGGGAAGTCGCGCTCTGGAACATGCCGTTTATCTGTCGAACGAACAGCGGCTTAACAAAAGAATAACCCTGCGCTATGGTCTTCGCCTGTCGATGTTTCAAAATCTGGGCAAGATCATTATTTTCAACTACGATAATAATCACAATGTCCGTGATTCGACACATTATGACGGCGGAATCTACAACACTTATGGACGGATTGAACCTCGTGCCGGCGGTGTTTTTCTTATTGACGGCAGCTCGTCGGTGAAAGCCAACTATGCCCGCAATGTGCAATACATTCAACTTGCCGAAAATTCGTCGGCAGGTTCTCCTGTAAACATCTGGTTTCCGGCGAGCCCGAACATTAAACCGCAAATTGTCGATATGTTTTCTGCCGGATATTTCCGTAACTTCAAAAACAACACTTATGAAACATCTGTAGAAATGTATTACAAGAATCTTACCGGAGTAATTGACTTTGCCGAACATGCTGATTTGCTTTTGAATCAATATCTCGAAGGCGACATCCGGATTGGCTCCGGACGTGCTTATGGAATTGAGTTCATGGCAAAGAAAAATTCGGGTAAACTGACAGGGTTTGTGAACTACACACTTTCCCGTTCCGAACGTACCATACCCGAAATCAACAACGGAACGACATATTTAGCGCCATACGACAAAACTCATGCTGTCAACATTGCTGTTAACTATAATTTCTCTAAGAAATTGAATGTTTCAGCAACTTGGGTCTTTGCATCCGGTACGCCAACGACCTATCCTACCGGACGTTTCGAGATTGACGGAGTATATTTTCCGATCTACTCTGGACGCAACGAATATCGCCGTCCGGCATATCATCGCCTCGATCTTTCGCTGACTTATGTTCCCAAACCTGACTCGAAAAAACGTTGGCGAGGCGAATGGAACTTCTCGCTTTACAATGCCTACGGACGCAAGAATCCATGGTTAATCACTTACAGTCAAGTCAAAACAACAACGCCTGTAGCCGACATGGTCTATCTTTTCCGTTTTGTTCCTTCCGTAACATATAATTTTAAATTTTAATAACATGACAAAGTATTTACTGATTTTGCTATTTATTGTATCATTGTTTTTCTCCTGTGTCGAACCATTTGATATTAAGACAAATGATTCGCCGCCGATGATTGTCGTTTATGGCTATCTGACTAACGAGCCGGCTTTTCATGCGATAAAAGTGTCGGTTTCATCTCCTTATTTCGATACGGCTTTTAATCAGGGTATTTCGGGTGCAGATGTAAAAATAACTTCATCGGATAATAAAATTTTTCACTTTCATGAAATAGATTCTATTCCTGGACTGTATCTGATGGTACATAAGATGGCTGGGATTCCCGGCGTAACTTATTTGCTTAGTGTTGAAGTCGATTTCGACAACGACGGAATTAAGGAAACGTACTCTGCCTCATCTACGATGTTGAACGTTGTCGAGCTTGATTCCATCAAGATAAAAAATACAATATTAATGGGTTACAACTTCTATAATCTTTACTTCTACGCGCAGGAACCTTCTACTGAAGACTACTATTTCGGCAAATATAAGGTTAACGATTCTGTTGTTCTCTTCAACATCAATCGTCTTTCGCCAATGCAGGATGTTGCTTTCAACGGTCAATACATTAACGGTCAAATGATTCAAAGGTTCTGGGACATCAACGAAAAAGAACAAATCGAGCGAGAAGATGACGATGACGACAGCATACGGCGACGCATATATCTAAGTCCTGGCGATACGGTTACTTTATCTCTCTGCCACATCGAGAAAGGATATTACGACTTCATAGTGCAGTGTCAAAGTGAAATGAGCGGAGAAAACCCGTTCTTTGGCGGTCCTGCGTCCAACATCATTACAAACATCTCAAACGGAGGACGCGGATTCTTCACGACATACTCTCTTTCTACAGCAGAAACAGTGGTATCCAATGAATGATAAGAACACTAATATTATTGAATGAATGAATACCGGCAATCAGCCAAAATGCCCATACATAATTGTATTTTTTCGTATAGAAAACATAACCAAATGCAAAAATAAACCCTGCCATACCAGCACATAGAGCATAAGGAACACTATGTATTGCGTGTAACAGTCCAAATAGAAATCCCGATAAAAAAACAGTCGTGAAATAATTGAATTTACAAACTTTATGAAATAACCAAATCAAGAAAGTTTGACAAAGCAAAGTTTCGATAATTGGAGCTATAATTCCTCCAAATATAATATCTACGAATATTGAATCCGAATAATCATACGAAAGAGGTTGTTCGTCAGTAAAGCCATAAATTAAACCGTAAAAAACAAGGAGAATAACCGGAGCAAGTCTAACTAACAATACGAATACCAATAAAGAAAACCATAAAGGCTTTATGTGAAATTTTAAATATATTTCTTTCAAAAATCTTATTTTTGTTTTCATATTAATATGTGTTTTTCTTTTATCTCATTTCAATTTTTTTTCAAAAATTGAGAACCAAACAGATATTAAACCTGATTGATTCTCAAAACAATTGAGGAGTAATCAAAACTTAAAAGTTTTTACCCAAATACATTAATGTCCTCTCATAGCATTAGCTGTGAAGTCATCTCCGTGCTTTTGGTATTGATCTGAAACTACGTCAGATGCTTCTTTAAGCAAATCATAAAGAGCTCCAGCTATAAAAGCCTCACAAATGAATTTTACTGCTTCATAAATTGCTTTACCTAGATTACCTCCATCAACAATCAACATTTCTTGTTGACTCATTTCCTCTACACCATAAGAGGACAAATTTAATTTAGAACTCATTTTAAATACATTTTTTAATTTAACTTTCAATCCCGATATAAAGCCACCGGTATGCTTGTTCAAACATTATCCTTGCAAGGAATTTTGCTTTTACGAGTACAAAAGTACGAACATTCGATGTAATAATATTGCATCGGAGAATTTTTTTTCAATATTTCCTCCAAATATGTCATTTTCTTCCTGTTCGGATAATGGATTTACCTTTATTTGGATTACAATCTCAAAATTATTGGCATAATAATACGTGCTTCTGATACGGTCGTACATAATTTCGGCTCCATAATCCCTAATTTCGTCTAAAATATTTTGAAGCTGTCGTCTTTTCAAATGCAGCCGTTCTGCAAATTCATCCGGAGTTCCTGTTGTCTTTTTTTTAATCAGTCCATGTATTATAAGTATCCTGTCAATTGTTGCAAAAAGGGTCATATCAGATATATTTAAAATTGTTCATATTGTTCGTTCCATAGCTTCCAATAGACGCCTTTCTTCTCAAGGAGTTGTGCATGAGTGCCTGTTTCCGCTAATTTTCCGTTGTCTAGTGCCAGAATAACATCGGCGTTTTTGACCGTACTCAGACGGTGTGCGATTATTATCACAGTTTTACCTTGCAGGATAAGCTGTTTCAAAGTTTGTTTGACATATTTTTCGGAAATAGAATCCAACGAAGACGTAGCCTCGTCGAAAATCAGTATTTCGGGGTCTCGGTATAATGCTCTTGCGATGGCGATTCGTTGTCGTTCGCCGCCGGAAAGCGTGACTCCATGTTCGCCGATTTGCGTCATGTAAGTATTCGGCAGTTTTTCGATAAATTCGCGAATACCAAGTTGTTCGCACAATTCCACGATTTTTCTCATATTTGGTTCAAAATCGCCCAGAGCAATATTTTCGGCAATGCTTCCTGCAAAAAGTTCAATCTGTTGTGGAACGGAGCCTACCATTTGCCTTAAACTTTCGTTGCTGATTTGAGCGATACTGAAATTACCGATACTGATATTCCCCGACTGTATCGGATACAGATTTTGCAACATGGAAGCCAGAGTTGTTTTTCCAGAACCGCTTTCGCCAACAATAGCGGTTGTTTTTCCCTTTTCGATGGTTAAATGCAACGATTCGAACACTTGTTTCCTTGAACCATAACGAAAGTCCACATTTTCGAATCGAATATCGCCTGTCATATCTTGTTCGAGTTTGATTTTTTGAGAATTATCCTCTTCGCGTTCCAAATCCATTATTTGAAACAGACGGTCGGCAGCAATCAAGGCGTCCTGTAATGTTTTGTTGGATGAGATTAGGCTTTCTACTGGACCAAGTACATAGCCCGTCAAAGAATAAAAAAGTATCAAAGTTCCAGGCGTTATCTCTTGTTGTATCACAAAATAACTTCCTGCCCACAGCACGGCAATAACTATATTCGAAGACACAAATCCCATTCCTCCGCCGACATATATTGCGCCATAAAAACTTCGGGACAGATTTTTCAACAGCCTCACAAAACGCACTTCCGTCTTTTGATTTGCAAAATCTTCCGTACCAAACCGTTTAACGGTCGAAACCGAGTTTAATGATTCAACAAGATTGGCTTCCAAATCTGCTCCGGTCTCCATTATTTTACGCTGATATTTCCTGTTCAATCTGTTAAAAAATAAATAAATAACGAAGAATAATGGGGCAGACAGGAGTGCGATTGCCGTTAACTTCCACGAGTAAACCAGCATCAAACACAGGGTAAAGGCAAGTATCATTGTGCTAACGACCAAATTTAATGCCACATCATTGATAAATACTCTGATTTTCATTGCGTCACCTATTCGCGACGTAATCTCTCCTACTTGCATAGTATCAAAAAACTGTTGTGGCAAACGAAGCAAATGTTTATAGTAACCAAGTATCAGCGAGGCGTCTATCCTTTGTCCTGTTTTAAACACAAGGATGCTTTTCATCGCTCCAATAAATGTTTTCAGGATAATAATCAGTATCATAATAACACTCATCATATTCAACAGATTTACATTTCTGTTGACTAAGACATAATCCGTTATTTTTCCTATATAAACTGACGAAGCAAGACCAAGAATGCTATATATAACTGCGCCGAACAGGGCTTGTATCAGTATGCTTTTATGAGGACGAATCAAATCCATAAAACTGTTCATGGCGCTGATTTTCTTGTCGCCTTTCACGAATGTCTTTGTCGGAAGCATCAAAATCAATACCCCTGTCCATTCTTTTTTAAATTCTTCGAGCGTTTTTTTGCAAAGTTTTCCTTCCGCCGGATCCATCACTGTTATATGGCGATTTGTCACTTTGTAGATTACAACAAAATGCTGTAGTTCGTTTCTTATTATGAGATGAGCTATTGCCGGTTTGGGTATCGCAGTCAAACATTCAAACGTACCTTTCACTCCTTTGGCTTCAAAATTTAACTTCCGGGCAGCTTCGACCATTCCTAATACGTTTGTGCCTTTTCTATCCGTAAAAGCGTATTGCCGGATACGGGCAACCGGGAATTTCAATCCAAAATATGCGGCTATAGAAGCTAAGCAAGCCGCTCCGCAGTCGGTGATGTCGTGTTGTTTTACTTCAATATTTTTCATAATATGTTAATTTCAATCAATTTACATTATATTGTGTAGGGTTTATCCAATCATCCATTTTCTGATACAACAAATCAAACAGCGAGCGTTTTGTAATTATAAAATGAGCGGAAACCGTCATTCCCTTTTTTAAAGTTCCTTTTACTCCGTTTTTACGTACTAAATAATTGTTTTCCAAACTGCATTTTACTTTATAAAAGTAAGCGTTATCACCGGAATTAGTCATAAAATCGGAAGAAATTTCCATAACTTGTCCTCGAATTATTCCCCATTCGTTGTAATTAAAAGAATTAACCTGTATATTTACGGGCATTCCAACGCTGATGTATCCTATATTTCGCGGGGAAACATATATTTCCACACAAATAGTAGAATCGGGGCTGATAACTGCAACACGACTGCCTGCCTGTATATTGCTGCCTTTGTAAATTCCGTTGAAATGGTCTAAAGTTCCGCTTATAGGACTGGTAAGCGTATATAAATCTCTATTTTTCAATTCCTGTTTCATAGCGGCTTTCATTTCTTCGCAGGAATTTGAATATGTGTTCAACTCATTTTGCCATCGACTGATTTGACTTTCCTGTAATGTTGACAGTTCAATTTGAGCTTTCTCATAATCATATTTATATTTTTCATATTCTTCGCTCGCGATTACATTTTTTTCATACAGTTTTTGATTTCGTTCAAAATCCTTTTCAGTTTTTAACAAAGTAGTTTGGTATTCATTCTTTTGCTTGATAAATAACGAATATTCCTGCTGTCTCGTTTTTGATTTAAATGAATTCGGCGTTTGTCCTTTAACTAAATATCGCAAATCGTTTAAATGCTCGTCGAAATCAATCAAACGCTTGCGTTGGTAATCAATTTTGTAATTGGGCACAGAACTGCGAAACATTAAAATCGTGTCTCTCTGTTTAATTTTTTGTCCTTCCTTGACATATACCGAATCTACAAACTCCGTAACGCTTACTGTTATTTCGGTTCTCTCTACAACCGGACGAACCACTCCGTTGTCCTGAACGGATACATCTACATAAACGAATGGTAATGAACATAATGCTACAGCAACTGCCATTAGTACAACCCAATATATTTTATGGGATGCAGTAGTGTGGTGAGCAATATAGACATCAACGCTGTCTTTAAAAAATTCTGACGGTAAAAGATTCATACTTTATAACTTATTTTTAGCTTCCAAGTTCCGAAAAAAGCATTTATTTATTAAAAACATTAAAAACCAAAAGCGTGGAACTTTGACTTTATTCGCTTCTGAGGTCTTCGACTACCCGTAATACAAATTAAGTAAGCCCACGCCGTTCGACGTGAGCGTTCCGGCTACTTACTCTTGTATTACTTTTGAAATTGTCGAAGTTTCAGAAGCAAGAATATAAGCTAACGCTCTATTTCTGTTTTTTCACCTAATTATCTAATTATCATTCTGTTTTTTTTAATTATGTAAATATTTTTACGGTTGCAAAGTTAATGAATAAAGCGATAAAGCCTTTTTCGAATTTGCAACTCCTTCTTTTGTCACTTTTTTTCGTATCTGTTAAACACATTCTCCCCATTTCTGTCGCCAACCTCGACCTTCTTTTTGCTGACAGCGATGTTGTCTTTTTTCATCGCAATGTTCCTGTCATGGACAAGAATATTCCTGTCCACGACAAGAAATATCTACATTTTGGAACTCGAATTTACTCTCATTAACAACGAACTTTCTGTCGTCGATTGGGACATTGCTGTCGGCGACCTGAAGATTCCGTTGCCCGACAGCAAAATCCGTCCAGTTAAACCGCGATGTCGAAGTCTCGAACAGGAATGTCGAAGTCACGAACAGGAATGTCGAGGTCACGAACAGGAATGTCGAGGTCACGAATAGCAATGTCGAGGTCACGAACAGGAATGTCGAGGTCACGGACAGGCGATGTCGAAGTTGCGGATAGAAAAATTCCGCTTTTAGAATAGCACAGTCGTATTCCGGAAATGCAGGGACGAGTTC
>JAISXV010000145.1 GCA_031270335.1 Prevotellaceae bacterium
GTTTTGATTTTGTAGAATCCAAGCCTGTCGGCGATGGGAGCAAACAGGTAGAATGTTTCGCTTGCAATCTGGAACTGTTTACGTTCGGACATTGCGTCGAGCGTCCGCATATTGTGAAGTCTGTCAGCGAGTTTAATCAGGATAACGTTGATATCCGTCACCAAAGTAAGGAGTATTTTCCTGAAATTCTCAGCCTGTTTCGATTGTGTTTTATCGAAGACGCCTTGGATTTTTGTCAGACCGTCAACTAATTCGGCGACTTTGTCGCCAAAACTGAAACGAATGTCTTCGACCGTATAATCAGCATCTTCGACGACGTCGTGCAACAGGGCGGCGCATATAGCGTCTTCGCCAAGCCCGATTTCTTTCACCACAATCATAGCCACGCTCAGAGGATGCAGGATATATGGCTCGCCGGCTTTACGGCGTACTCCCATGTGCGCATGATTCGCAAAATCAAAGGCTTTGCGAATTTTGCCCTTCGATTCTTCCGTACTGTTACGGCAATTCGACAGTAATTCTTCGAGTTGTTCGTTTATCTGTTTTTTTTCTTTTGCCGTTTGTAATGACGATGTTTGCATATCACTTAACTATAATATGTTATTTCTCTTTTACGTACAAAAATATTACCCGTACAGTTATATTCCACACACAATATCCAGTTGTTACCCGAATCATAAATATATTCGTACTGTGTGTTTTTTATAATGCCGTTTTTGTCTATTTCCCGTTGCATGACTACATCTCCATAATCATTATAGTAAAAACATGTTTCGGATAAAAAAGTTATTCCCTTATATGTTTTTTTACTTGAAATTCTGCCATTTACATCGAATTTGTAACGATAATTAAATTCGTTGCCGGATTCAAATTTTTCGCCTGCCGAATATTCGTAATTTGTTTCGATATAGCTGTTTTCGTAAAATATTGTTTTGTTTTGCAATCTGTTATCCGAATCGTAACGAAATCCTGTTTTCGAAATCAAATCGCCCGAAGCGGAATATTTTTCTTCGGCAAGCAGACGGCTGTTCGAATATTTCCGATTGATAAAACCTGTAGAATTACCCTGTTTGTCAAGAAATTCCAGTGTCGTAAACGAATCGGATACATATTTGTAGTCTATCAGCGAATATTCGGATTCTTTATACGCAAACGGGAAATGATTTTTTACGGAATCGCAGGGCAAGCTGTTTAAATACAATGTTTTTTCTATCGAACTGTATCGGCAGTCGTGATAAAATTTGTATTTATACTGATAGATTTTTTTATGTAAAACAATGCTGTCGAATGAAGTGTGCGCGATATAAAAACTTTCGTCCATAGATTTCACTTTGTACCTCAATCCCAACGAATCGGCGTCGCTGACAATAATGCGTTCGCTGCACGAAGCAAACAAAACAAACATTGTCAATAGCCGGTATGTTTTTACGCAATTCATTAATTATCTATGTATTATTTGTTGTTTCCGTGTTGCCCTTATCATCATCGTTCGGACAGGTAAACATTGACTTGTCGATACTTGGAGGAATTTCGAACTTGTCTGTATCCCTTATCGGTATCTTTTTGTTTGCCAACACTTTTTTCATAAACAATCCCCATATTGGCAACGACATTCTGGCTCCGTCGCCCATAAGATACGCTCCACGATCTTCGTTGCCAACCCACACGCCAACAGTGAGTTTCGGGACATATCCGATAAACCATCCGTCGGAATTGTTGTTGGTGGTTCCGGTTTTGCCGGCGACGTCCATCGAATAGGGAACATACTGCCGTACACGTGTTCCGGTTCCGCCAAGCGTGACGCCCTGCATGAGGTTGACCGTTGTATAGGCTGTCTCTTCGCTGATAACTTCTTTTTTATCAGGGATAAATGTTGCAAGCCGGGTTCCGTGTTTATCGTCGATGTGAGAAACGAAAAAAGGATACGTGTACATACCCTTGCTAGGAAAAACGTTATAGGCAGCCGCCATTTCGAAAAGCGACATGTCCGACGAACCAAGACAAATCGCCGGCGTGGGATCCATATATCCGGTCAACCCGAAACGATGACAGATTTCCGCCAAAGCATAAGGCGAAATGCGCTGTATCAAATACGCCGATACGTTGTTGCTACTCAACGCCAAAGCCAGCTTTAAGTTTATCTCTTTTCCAATATATTCTTCCTTTTCGGAGGTTTCCGGCGACCACACTCCTCCTTCGGGCAATTGAATGACCTGCGTGTTGTTGAAAACTTTGGAGCATGGATTCCATCCTTCCTGAAATGCAAGGGTATAGAGAAACGGCTTGATTGTCGAACCTATTTGCCGGCGTCCCTGCCAGGTGTTGTCAAACTTGAAGTACTTGAAATTGTGACCTCCGACGTATGCCTTTATTCTCCCCGTATTCGGTTCGACAGCCATAAATGCCACACGCAGAATGGATTTGTAGTACCATATCGAATCGCGTGGCGTCATAACCGTATCAACTTCGTTGTTTTTGCCTTTCCACGAAAAAACAGTCATCTGGACTGTGTCGTCAAAACTTTTCATGATTTCGGATTCCGAATATCCGGATTTTTTCATCGAACGGTATCTGTCACTGCTTTTGATTGCTGCAGAGATACTTTCTTTCACTAACGATTCTTTTATCAGATTGGAAAACGGAAAATTCCGCCGATATCGTTTCGAGTCATTGAACTGCGGCTGAAGGGTTTTCGACAGATGCTCAACAACGGATTCTTCGGCGTACTGCTGCATTTTGGCGTCGATGGTGGTGTAGATTTTCAGTCCGTCGCGGTCGATATTGTACGGACGTCCGTTGACCAAGTTCTTGTTACACCATCCAAACAGCGGATTTCGTTCCCACTGTATCGAATCGGAAACGTATTCTTCACGGGTTTTGAAACGGTAATTTTTGGGATCGGGCTTCGGCATTTTCATTATTTGCCTGAGCGTTTCACGAAAATATGTGCCGTATCCGGTGTTGTGATTTGCAAGTTTGAAATTCAGTTTTATGTCGAGTTTCGAAATCGAATCATATACTTTTTTCTCTAAATATCCGTACTTCAGCATTTGGTTGAGAACAATATTTCGCCGTTCTTTTGCTCGCTCCGGATGTTTATTGGGATTGTACCACGAAGGCGCGTTGAGTATCCCGACCATCAAAGCTGCTTCTTCGAGCTTCAAATCGGCGGGAAGTTTATTGAAATATGTCTGCGCCGCCGTGCGGATGCCATACGATTCGTAACCAAAGGGTATGGTGTTGAAATACATGGTGATTATCTCCGATTTGGTGTAATTCTTCTCCAGATTGACCGCCGTAACCCATTCCTGCAATTTCTGTATCACTCGTTTGATTTTGTTGCTGCTGCGTTCGGAATAGAGATTCAACGCCAACTGCTGTGTGATGGTGCTTCCGCCGCCGTACTTGTTGTTTCTGCCAAGCACAGTCTTGAACAGCACCCGTACCAGACTGCGATAGTCTATTCCCGAATGTTTCACAAACCTGACGTCTTCCGTTGCAATAAGCGCCTTCACTAAATGCGACGACAACTCCTTGTATTCTACATGCGAACGGTTTTTTAACGCATATCGTCCCAGCAGGGTATAGTTGCCGCTGCCATCTTCGGCATAAACTTCGGTAGCCAACTCGCTCTGCGGATTTTCCAAATCTTCGAACGTCGGCATTTTCCCGAATACGCCCCAATTTATCAGAACAATCATCAGGAAAAGAAACACAAAAGGAAACAACGCTATCCCCCATATCCACTTTACTATCTTCTTTTTCAACTTTATACTCATATAATTACAACTATAATGTAACAATTTTGTAAACTGCAAATTTACACTAAATTTTTATAATACAACTAAAAATGAATTAGAATGAGGGGCATTTCAAATTGTCGTTTTATTGGGATGACATAATGTAGGGGCAAGTAGGGGCAAGTAGGGGCAAGGCATGCCTTGCCCCTACGATGACAACGCCGCCGCCTTTGCGGTTAAAAATAAATTTTGCGTCTCTACATATACAACAGGGACGCGGAATTACACACGTGCGCTTTAGCCGTCATTCTGAACTTGTTTCAGAATCCTCTGCACAAAGGTTTGCGGATCAAGCCCGCAATGACGGACGGGTCAAGCCCGCAATGACGGGTCTGGTCTGTTGTGCCGTCATTCTGCATTTGTAACCGTCATTCTGAACTTGTTTCAGAATCCTCTGCACAAAGGGGATTTTTGCATGTTTTATTTACGGCGTACACCGTATAGACGCCCAAATTGGGCGTCTATACAAAAATTTGGACGTCTCTACATAGACAACAGGGACGCGAAATTACACACGTGCGCGGCAAAAACTACACACGTGTCCGGCAAAAATTACACACGTGCGCGGCAAAAATTACATACGTGTGTAGCAAAATCTCCGCACGTGCGCGGCGGCGGGTGCGTCATTCTGAACTTGTTTCAGAATCCTACCAATCTTTAAATCCTATAAATCCTAATCGAAATTATTTTATTGATGCCATGTCTATAAAAACCTTAGTAGCCAACGATTTACCATCCCATTCAACCTTATTTTCGACCTGTAAAATAAGGTACAGAGGTGGGGAATCATACGGGCTACTAAGGTTTTTGTTGAACTGCTACGCAGTTCTGATGCGACAGTGAGATAGTCCCCGAGCTGCGCTACGCTTGCTCGGGGTTATTCAAATTCGACGCCTTCGGCGTCATCTGCTACCCAATAATGCGACAATCAAATTGAACCATATTCAAACATAACAGGTTGCATTCCTACGGAATGCAGAAAGAGGGGGGACATCTTTTTCTACCGAGAGATGCATCTCTACGAGATGCACGCCACGCAAAAATTTCGTGTTATTAAAAAGGTCAACGTTGCAAATTAGCATAATTTCGCATTCCATTGAAAATCATTTTGTAATGTCAATGGGGCTTGCAAAATTGGGGAAAATCGGCATTCCGTTAAAAAACACATTTATAGATAGAACAACAATTTACACGAAATCCCGCATTCCGTTAGGAATGCGTCTCTCGGTAGAAACGCAATCTCCCCACACACCCCGCATTCCGTAGGAATGCAACCAATTGGCAAACAAATAACAGGTTTTTAAAACTTGTTATATTTCAAAGAAAATTGCCTCACAGCGACCGTGAGGCAATTCTCAATTCTCAATTCTCAATTCTCAATTCAATCCCCTGCTTAGGAAAAACAAAGGACACGGAGGCAATCCGTATCCTTTGCAATTTAATCATGAGAACAACAAATTTTCTGTTCAATGGCTTTAGAACATTTTTTCAGTCACTATGATTATTATATCTTTAGTCACGGCGCCGATACAACTGCCGGAGACAGTGTAGCGGAACACAAATTTCTTTGCATTCGGGTCGGCGGCATATCCGGCATCGTAAGCGGTGTTGCCGGAGATGACTGCGTCTTCCCAGGCTGCGCGAGCGTTGAATACTATCGCGCCGGAATATGGCGACGAGGTTGGAATGCTGATAAGGTTCTTCGTTACGACATTGTCGGGATTAACAGGATATGTCCATGTTACGCCGCTGACTTCGATACCAAGTTCGAGACCGAGGATGCGGTTGATATTGACGTATGCGCTTGTTTCCTGTTCTTTGCAGATGAATATCGGAGCGATTTTGCGTTGCAACCGGTCTTTCAGCGAATGAACGTATGCCACAGCGGCGCTTGTGCCACATTCCGACATCAGCAAATACTTGTACTTATACGTGCTGTTGACCCCCTGAGTGTTGATTGTGCCTGCATGAGGATCGAGGACGTCGGGTCCTGCCGAGCTTACCTTTTCCCAATCGACTGTCGTATATTTGAGCGTGTCAATGAACTTTGTCAGATGGATTTGTCTTACAGGCAAAGGACAGACGTCAACACGAATATCCGCCGCTTTGGTTGTCGGAATCATCCTGACTAATATCGAATCGGATGCAGCGCGACAAACGGCGTTGTCGATATTTATCGGAGAACTGACCAGCATACGGTAATAACCGACATTGTTTTCGTTGGCAGAATATATCGACCAGGTTGATTCTATTGTTCGTTCTTCAGGGTCGGTAGCGTTGCAGTCTAACATTACTTCTTCATTATCTTCCTGCAACGGCTTCCAGGCGACGCTGTCAATATGACGAAACTCCCATCGGTAGGCGACCTCGTCGCCAAATGTACAGTCTTCGATATAAGTTCCGATGATATCCAAATCGGTGCCGGCACAAATCAGTGTGTCGTTGGCGATGATATTGGTATTCACTTTCGGCGCGCAGAAACGAACTTCGATGTCGTCAATTGCATAATCGTTACCGCCACTGCCATCGCCATCGCTGTATATTATGAATACAAGATCCGTCATATCGGAAGGCGTAGTAAACGGAAATCCATACATTTTCCATGTGAGCGACGTTTCTTCATTCATAGTGGCGCCGGTACGGTAAATGCTTATCGTATCGCCCGTTGATTTGTCGTATAATACCAATTCGAGATAAGGTTTATCCAGACCTTGACCCGATTTGACAATGTTCGTAACCCATATCGAAAAATACAGGAGCGTATTGGGACACAAATCGTTTATTTCCAGTTCGTATGCTTTTTTCTTAGTCTTGCCGTTTACAAACATGCAATATCCGAGTTCTTTATCAAGAAGACTTGTATGGTCAAAAATATCGTGCCATGCCGGATTTACGGATGTTACATATTTTGATATTGTATAGATGTCGTCTCCGCCATTATGATCCGATAAATTTGATGTATAAGCATATTCGCTTCTACTGCCGATTCCGGTGGGCGAAACGTTTGAAGTTGTATTATCATTTCCGCCAAAGTCTTCTTTGAATATCACTGTTCCGTCTATTGCGCAGCCTGTCGGATCGGTTATTCCGCAATCGCCGAGTAACAAATTGATACGATAACGCGAGAAAGCGATATTGCCATGTCGAGCCTCTACCCACCATGTCTCAATGGCGCTATTGTTTTTGGTTACTGTCAATGTGTTGGACGGATTTCCGGTGGCTATGGGAGTTCCTCCGGTTTCTGAGGCATACCAGTAGTAACTTATGCCGGATACTGGCGTAAAGCCCATTGTGATTGACGCTTCATGGCAGGCTACATATTGCTGCGACAGAGGTTTATGTATCAGTATATAAACCTTGGCAGCGCTGCTGTCCACGCCGCATTTAATATAATAGGTAAGACTGTCGATGCCCATGAAACCCGCTGCGGGAGTGTATGTGTAGTCGCCGTCGGAATTGTTGATTATTAATGAGCCGTGTTTCAACCCGCTGTTGGCGATGGTGTCGAAAGCGCTTAAAGTGGATCTGTCGCACGAGCCGAAATAATCGTTGTCGAGGACGTTGAAATCAACAGGTTTGTCGGCAACGGATATCACATAATCGCGTATCGCAAGCAAACTGTTGACTGTGCCGATATTGTTTGTACTGTCGCAATCAAGATATGAGCCGTCGGCAAGGAATTTCACTCCGTCGTCCTGTATGCGCACCGACATTTGCGGCTGAAGCTCGGCGACAAGTATGTTGTCGGAACATACTGTGTATGTGTCGCCCGGCTGAATAACCACGCCCACCGGTTTCGATTGATTTGCGCCGCCGGCAGGCGTCGAAAGTGCAATCCCTCCCTTGTAGAAGGCGACAGGCAATGTTGGATTGGTGTTTTTAACTCCGAGATTTTTTATGCGTACGCATAATTTCGAGTTCAAAGCGTCAACTTCCTCTATCCATATATCATCTACTGCGGGGTCGGCGGCAAGTTGCACAATGGTAAACTCTTCGTTGACCATTGTCGGAACCTGTATCAACGCGCCGTTGTAGGGATATTTTCCTGCAAACGCAGTGTTTTTCGGTATCGAAAACTGCGGAACAGTCAGATTTTCGTT
>JAISXV010000194.1 GCA_031270335.1 Prevotellaceae bacterium
CGCGACGAAAAACTCTATCCCTCCTTAGCCGAAATGACCGCCAAAGCAATCGAAAAACTGTCGAAAAACGAAAACGGATTTTTCCTCATGGTCGAAGGCAGCAAAGTCGATTGGGCGGCGCACGCAAACGACCCGATAGCAATGATTACCGACATGCTCGCTTTTGACGAAGCGTTTGGCGTGGCTGTCGATTTTGCAAAGAAAAACGGTGAAACAGTTGTCATTGCCGTTCCCGACCACGGAAACAGCGGGATCAGCATTGGCGCTGAACGTTGTCCCAATTATTCGACGCTCAGCCAAGACAGTTTGTTCAAACCTGTTTCGCAATTCAAAATCACAACCGAATCGTTGGTTGCAATATTGAAAAACACCGAAAGCTCTGAAATCAAAAATGTTGTCAAAGAATATACCAACATAGAATTGACCGATGAAGAACTGGCAAAAATATTGTCGTCGAAAGACTACAAAAAGAGCGCTTTGACCGCCGAAGAACGAATGAAAGGCACAAGCGTCAAAAAAACTCTTACCGAAGCGCTTAACAGTCGCACTTGTTTCGGATTCACCTCCGGAGGGCACACCGGCGAAGAAGTTTTTCTGGCGGTGTATGCGCCGGAAAACAGTTTTCGACCCGAGGGCTTCATTACAAACATCGAACTCAACAAGTATATGTCGAATATACTGCAAATCGGTAATCTAAAAGAACATACAGCCGATTATTTTGCAAAACACACCGAAGTTTTCGACGGTCTCAAATGGAAAATCAACGCCGAAAATAAAGATTTCCCTGTGCTGGAAGTCGAAAAAGATAAGAAAAATAAATTGACAGTTAATCCCTGGTCGAATATTGCCCTGCATAACGGCAAGGAAATCAGGCTAAATTCGGTAGTTGTATATGTAGATAAGACGAATACGTTTTATTTGCCGAAATCTTTACGTGAAATATTTAAATAATTAATTTTTAAACATAAATAGCAATGAAAAAAGTATTTTTATTTTTACTGATAATCGTTAATTTTAATAGCGTTTTCAGTCAAACCGCAGAAACTCCCTCATGGGCAAGAGAAACCAAAGAGCAAAAAGCAAAAAGATTTGAATGGTGGACTAACGACCGTTTCGGAATGTTTATCCACTGGGGAATTTATGCCTTACCCGCTCGTCACGAATGGGTGAAACATAACGAAAGAATCTCGAACGAAAATTATCAAAAATATTTTGATAATTTCAATCCCGATTTGTATAACCCTGCAGAATGGGCGAAAAAAGCAAAAGACGCCGGTATGAAATATGTTGTCCTGACAACTAAACATCATGACGGATTTTGTTTGTTCGATTCTAAACACACTGATTACAAGGCGACAAATACGCCTTATGGAAAAGATTTGGTGAAAATGCTTGTTGATGCGTTCAGAGCCGAAGGATTGAGAATTGGCTTCTATTATTCGCTGATCGACTGGCATCATCCTCATTTTCCTTATGATAATCTGCATCCTAACAGACCCAACGATCTTACCGAAAGAGCAAAAGCCAACGAAACAAGGGATGTTAAGATTTATCAGAAGTATATGAAAGATCAATTGACCGAAATTCTGAGTAATTACGGTAAGATTGACGAGCTGTTTCTTGATTTTTCGTACCCGGGCGACGGAGGTAAAGGTCATAAGGACTGGGATTCCGAAAACCTGATTAAACTGATCCGGTCGCTTCAGCCACAGATACTTATCGACGACCGCGCCGACCTGAACAATACGGAATGGGGATGGGATTTCAAAACGCCCGAACAGACTATGCCGAAAGAATGGCCCTCCGAAAACGGAGTCCGTCTGCCATGGGAAACATGCCAGACTTTTTCCGGCTCGTGGGGATACTATCGCGACGAACATTCGTGGAAGAGTGTGCATCAGTTAGTTTCGATGCTTATCGAAGTTGTCAGCAAGGGTGGAAATCTGCTGTTGAACGTAGGTCCGACAGCCAGAGGAACTTTCGACGACAGAGCAAACGACCGTCTTGACGGTCTCGCAAAGTGGATGAAGCTGCACAGCCGCTCTATCTACGGTTGCACGCAAGCGCCCGACGAATATAAAACCCCGAATAACTGCTTTTTGACGTACAATCCGAAAGCTAAACGTTTGTATGTGCATGTGCTTGAATGGCCCTTCGGATCGTTGTATCTGCCTGGTTATGGAGGCAAAGTCAAATACGCTCAACTGTTGAACGACGCTTCCGAAATCAGGTATAATGTAAATGGTAACGATGTTACACTGTCGCTTCCTGTAGGACGTCCGGATGTTGAAATTCCCGTTATCGAACTTGTACTCGAATAAAAATAATATAATACATCTAAAAATATGAGTACAAACGACTCAAAAAGTAAACAAAGCGTTTCGATGTTCAAGCTCAACGGGAAAAATTATCTCTTTGCATTCATTTTGATTACTTCTCTTTTTGCGCTGTGGGGCTTTGCCAACGACATAACGAATCCAATGGTCGCAGCGTTCAAAAACATACTGTTGATTTCAAATTTTGAAAGTTCGCTGGTGCAATTCGCTTTTTACGGCGGTTACTGTTTCATGGCGATTCCTGCCGCGCTGTTTATCAGAAAATACAATTATAAAAAAGGTATTCTCGTCGGGCTTGCGTTATATTCTACCGGCTGTTTTTTGTTTATTCCCGCCGGTAACGCCATGCTTTTCTGGGCATTCCTTATCGCTTATTTTGTGATGACTTGCGGACTGGCATTTCTCGAAACAACATCGAATCCGTATATTCTGTCGTTAGGTCCCGACGAAACCGCTACACGACGCCTTAATTTTGCGCAGGCGTTTAACCCAATCGGCTCATTGACGGGAATGTTGATAGCCAAAGAGTTTATTCTTGCGCGTTTACATAAGGCAACTGAGGCGGAACGACTTGAATTGCAGGAAACTAATCCCGATGCTTTGTTGCAGATACAACAGGCCGATCTCGACACGGTGAGTGTGCCGTACTTGTTGCTTGGAGGGGTGGTACTTTGTTTTTTCATAGTGTTTCTTGTTTCGAAACTGCCTCATATCGTTTCCGCCGATTCGGGCGTCCATTCTATAGGTCAGACGGTTAAAAATCTGTTGAAAAACAAGCGTTATGTCTTATCAGTAGTCGCTCAGGCATTTTATGTTGGCGTACAAATCATGATTTGGACATTCATAATCCAGTATGCGGAACTGGAACTGGGCATGTCGAAAGCAACGGCGCAGGGATACAATATGTTGGCAATGGGAATTTTTGTTACAAGCCGTTTCATCTGTACATTCTTATTGAAATACTTCAAGCCAAGTATCTTATTGACAACGCTCGCTATCGGCGGCGGAACATTCACGTTAGGCGCAATCTTTATTCACGGAATAGCCGGATTGTATTCTCTTGTAGCGGTTTCAGCATGTATGTCGCTGATGTTCCCAACTATATACGGCATAGCGCTGAAAGGTATGGGCGACGAAGCAAAATTGGCTTCAGCAGGACTGATACTCGCTATCGGCGGCGGTTGCGTGATGCCTCCATTGCAAGGACTACTGATCGACAAAGCAAACTGGTTCGACTGGCTTTCGCCGGTACGTATCTCGTTTATTTTGCCGTTTATCTGTTTCGTTGTCATTGCTTATTTCGGATACTGGGTGTATCGAAACAGTCGCAGTTAAAATAAAAAATTATTTTAGATTTACCTTCAGACACAAACCAAGTCGAAGGACTTGAATGTGAAATGAAATTCGACACAATCAATAACCCCGAGCAAGCCGGCAGGCGTAACTCGGGGATTATTAGTTATTCTACTGTTCAGACTGGGATTTACAAAACACGTTTATCCATACGGCAAACGGAGACCGTTTCGCGATTGCTGAGGATGGTATGCATCTCTTCTCCGATTTGTTTTTCATCTATTGCCATTGATTTTCCAAAGTTGTCCGGATTATAAATTAGTATGGAGGAGAAAACAGTGGTTCAAAATTAATTTAGGCACGCGAAATAAATAGTGTTTGTCCGAAAACTGTTATATCAACTGAAAAATATTGAAATATAACAAGTTTTAAAAACCTGTTATGTTTGAATATGGTTCAATTTGATTGTCGCATTATTGGGTAGCAGATG
>JAISXV010000208.1 GCA_031270335.1 Prevotellaceae bacterium
GGCGCTGATGTTACAGGATTACTGTTATAACAACCTGAATGCGTATTACCTGAAAATACAACAACATCAGTTTGAGAATAGATTCTAATGGCTATGCCAATTAAAATAAGCAAATTCAGTACTTTCTTTTTCATATTGTAAATTATATATATTTAAAATTTAAACTTCACTTCTATTTCGATTTCCCTGTTACCGGGCGTCCAGTCCGGACCCTGTTCTAACAGCCGGACAGATTCTTTGTCGGCTTCGGGACAAAGCGATTTCTTTACACGGATATTCACCGGTCGTCCGGCTGCGTTTACCGAAAATATCAGTTTGACGGCGCCCTTTTTCCCTTTACAGTTTTCGCTTTGAGGCATGACGATATTTGTTTTCAGATATTTTTGGTATTCTTTTTTACCGATGACGGGATTGGATTTAACATTCTTTTTCGTTTTCGTCGAAACGGAATCTGTTACATTTTCATCTTTTTTTATCTGTGTCGTAACAGAACCTATGACATTTTCTTTTTTCTGCGTGCCGAAAGCGACTACCGTAACATCTTCCAGCATGGCAGATTCTTCTTTCATTGCCACCAACATTGTCCTGTTCGTATCAACGGCAAGTTTCACCCGTTCGTATCCAATTAAATCAACCATGATTTCATTTTCTGTCGATTCGGGCAGTTCAAAAAAACCGTCCTGATTACTTGAGACTCCCGTATTTGTACCGCTATAAATTACCGCTGCTCCGGGAAGCGGAATACCGTCTGAATCAACAACAATTCCTGTTATCTTGCCTCTCTGTTTTTGGGGCGGCATGACCTTACTCTTGTCCGTATCTATTGTTTCATTGACGACAGCAACTTCTTTCCGGACATAAGACAAAGGCGTCGAATCCTGTTCTTTTTCCTTGTTGACATTGGCTTGCACAAGCAAGGGCTTTTTTGGCGGCTGTTTGACTTCCGGTTGTTCCGTTTCCGGTTGTTTAATTTCCGGCTGTTTCGTTTCCGGCAAAATTAGTTCTTTGGCAATATTTTCTTTTGCCGGTTGATTGTCGTTCAACAAAAAATATCCGCCGATACCGGTGATTAACAAAATGCTTGCGGCAATACTGCAATAACGCAAAATGTGTTTATTGCCCTGCCTGGTTTTATACAGGATCTCTGTGCGCATTTTTTTTATTCGCTGTTCGTGGTTTCCAGCAACTTTGTCGAATCCATCCAATGCGTCCGCCATCAAAGGGTCTTTCATTGCCTCCCTTTCCAAACGGTTGATTTCTTTTCCGTTACGAATTCCCTTTATGTATTGCAATAAATTCATTTATTATTCTTTTCGATACAAATTTTCAAATTCCGTTTACCATTCTGGATATAACTTTTCACTTGATTTACAGTATATCCATCGCTATCGACAATGTCCTGATACGACATTTTTTCCATAAAAAAACGGCGAATAGTATTTTGTTGTTTGTCGGGCAGTTTGTCGATACATTGCATCAAAACTGCATTTCGTTCTTCCCCGCTTTCTTCTTCTAATAGATTCAATATTTCGTCCGATTCCATAATTTCCAAATTGAAATCGACATAAACTTCATTTTTTGCTTTTCTAAGCGTTTGCAAACAGTGATTTTTCGCCACAGAATATATCCATGTGCGAAACGTCTTGACCTCATACTGCAAAATTTTCGGGAAAATATTTTCAAATATTTGCATTACCGCGTCTTGCGACTTGTCGGCATCGGCGAAATATTTCAGGCACACTCCATACAAAAGCGGAATATACCGATTATACAATATCCCGAAATACTCCGTGTCTCCCGAATTTTTATACTTGTCGAGCAAATCTTCATCAGACAGTGATTCTGTTTGTTTTCTGTTCATCTGTCAAAAAATTATTCACAAAGGTATATATTTTTTTGATTTGTTATGGAATTTCGCAAAATTTGTCATCTATAAAGCATAAAGAAACGTAAATTATTATTCATTATTTTAAAATTAAAATTTTTATGAAATCAAAGAGATTAACAGCAAGTTTGGCAATATTATTTATTGCATTTTTATTCATTTCGGCTAAGAACGAAACGATTACCGTAAAGGGAAAAGTAATCGACGACAGCGGGCAACCTTTAGCAGGCTGCGCAGTCGTCGAAGAAATCAGGAAAGGCAACGTCGCCGTAAATGGCGTCTCAACCGACGACAAAGGCAACTATACCCTGCAAACGGAAAAAGGTAAAACGCTTGTGTTTTCGCTTATCGGATACAAGCAACAAAAGATTCAGGTAAAAGATACCGTCTTAAATGTCATTTTATTAGAGGAGGAACAGGCGCTTGATGAAGTTACTGTCGTAGCGTTCGGCGTGCAGGATAGAGAATCCGTAATGGCGTCAATGCCTCGCCGGATACAGATATATCCGGTTCAGCCGGATTCTGAAGAGTACAGCCCAATCGACGAAAACGGCTTTAAATTCGCCGTCGAATCGCCGCTGTCCACTTTTTCCATCGACGTTGACGCCGCTTCGTACAGCAATGTGCGCCGTTACATCAATCGGGGTGAACTGCCGCCTGCCGACGCTGTCCGTACCGAAGAGTTAGTGAACTATTTTTCGTACAGTTACGCTCAACCAACGGGCGACGACCCTGTGAAAATAGCTGTCGAAACAGGCAAATGTCCATGGAATGCCAAACATCGTTTAGTACGTATCGGATTGAAAGCGAAAGAAATATCAAACGATAATCTTCCTGCGTCGAATCTGGTGTTTTTAATCGACGTATCCGGTTCGATGTATGGCGCCATGCGTCTGGGATTAGTTAAATCGTCGCTTAAACTGTTGACAAATAACTTGCGGGAAAACGACCGCGTAGCAATCGTTGTTTATGCCGGTTCGGCAGGAGAAGTTTTGCCTTCGACTTCGGGCAATGACAAACAGAAAATCCGCGACGCCCTGGATAAACTGGAAGCGGGCGGATCGACTGCCGGCGGCGCAGGGATTCGGCTTGCATACGATATCGCTGCAAAAAACTTCATCAAAGACGGAAATAATCGCATTATCCTTTGTACCGACGGTGATTTCAATGTCGGCATTTCGTCGAAAGAAGATCTGGAAAGCCTGATCGAAAAAGAACGGAAATCGGGAATATTCCTTACTATTCTGGGTTATGGAATGGGTAATTACAAGGACGCCAAAATGCAGACGCTGGCTGAAAAAGGCAATGGAAATCACGCATATATCGACAATCTGCAGGAGGCGAACAAAGTGCTGGTCAGCGAATTTGGCGGGACAATCCATGCCGTTGCAAAAGATGTGAAGCTGCAAATAGAATTTAATCCCGAACATGTTCAGGCGTACCGTCTGATTGGTTACGAAAGCCGCCTGCTCAACGACAAAGATTTTAACGACGACACAAAAGACGCCGGCGAAATAGGTGCAGGACACAATGTTACGGCATTCTACGAAATTGTTCCCACAGGAATCAAGTTCTCCGGTGCAGGAAGTATCGACCCGCTGAAATATCAAAAAAACAAAACAAACGACGAAAAAACAGCGCTCACCGGCTCGAAAGAACTCCTGACCGTGAAACTGCGCTATAAAAAGCCCGACGGCGATACAAGTAAGAAAATCGAACTTGCCGTAATCGACGACAAGTCCGACAATGTCTCGACCGATTTCCGTTTTGCTTCGGCGGTGGCGATGTTCGGACAACTGCTGACAAACTCCGATTTCAAAGGCGATGCCGATTTCGACAAAGTGATAGATCTGGCTAAAAGCGCACTGGAAAACGACGAACAGGGATATCGACGTGAATTTGTGCGTATTGCAGAAACAGCAAAAGGACTTTCGAAGTAAGGGACAAAAAACAAACAACTTATAACAGTTAGTTTATTTTATTGATGTCATGGTTATAAAAACCTTAGTAGCCTGCAATTTACCATCCCATTCAACCTTATTTTATTTTTTTTCAAATCATGCAACGTTTTATATGGAAAATGCATCTTAATTACACGTAAAATAATTTTAATTTATATTATTATGAAAAGGAATATTTTTATTGTTTTGATTTTATCTCTGGCGTTGAGTATATCCTGCCAGGAGAAACCCGAAGATGACCCGGTTATACCCGAATTGCCGGATGCAAAACCTCTTGTTGTACATCTTGAGGACAAAGTGGTTACCGATAATGTATTTGCGTTTGACGTCTTTAAAGCCACGTACAACAACTCAACGGAGGCGAACGTATTTATTTCGCCTCTGAGTATCAGTATGGCGTTCAACATGGTGTTGAACGGAGCGGCGGGCGAAACTTCCGCCGAAATACGGGAAGCCTTACGTGCTAAGGATTACACCGTTGATGATATTAACGAACATAGCCGGTCGCTTCGCGCCGCGCTGACAAGCGTCGATCCGTCAACCAATTTTTCGATTGCCAATTCAATCTGGTACAGAGAAGGATTTTCGGTGAAAACTCCATTTCTTGACGTCAATCGTACGAATTATGACGCCGAAGTAAAGGCTCTTGATTTTTCATCGCCGGATGCTGTGACACAAATCAATAACTGGTGCGCAAAGCAAACC
>JAISXV010000225.1 GCA_031270335.1 Prevotellaceae bacterium
CCTTTACGTAGCCGTTGCTTTAAGGCACAAGGCAATCGTATTATCGAAGTTAATCACCGGCTGAATGAATATAAACGTAAAGCACGAGAGAGATTAACTTCAGAGGAAGGAGTTAAGCATCGAGGTAGGCGATGCATCGAACCGGAAGCTGTTTTCGGACAAATGAAATATAATATGGCTTATCGCCGCTTCCGTCATGTGGGAAAAGAGAAGGTTACCATGGACTTTACCTTCTTTGCCATGGCCTTTAATCTGAAAAAGATGTGTGCTAAAATGGGCAAAGAGGCCTTAAACAGCCTTTACAGCATGAAAAACACATTAAAAAAGTTATATTCCGGGAAAATTATTGCTCTAAATCCAACAGAAAGAGAAATCGGACAAAAATGGGCCGCTTAAGAGCTTTTTTGAAAAAACTAGACAAAAAAGAGAGAGTGTGTCAAAATCTTCTTTTTGACACACCCTCGTGTAATGATTTATATATTAATATTTTACAGGAAATAGTTACCTAACTTTTGCGGAGTTAGGGTTTAATAAACTTTGAACGCTGCAGAGGATATAATGAATGTTTTATCATACTTTTTTTGCGGCAAAGCTAAAGAACCTTCTGCTCTCGGGCAAGATGTACTTGGCCGAAGGTTTACGATGTACTTTGCCGGATGTTTACGGAATATCTTGCACATTTCTAGGTCGCCCGGAGGTTTTGCCGGTTAGCTCATCCGCCGGTGCAGGAACATGGCGGCGATGGCGATTAGTCTGTTTTTCCGAAGCAGAACAGTGTCCCTTTTGCGGTGAGGATATAGAATCTTCCGCTTGCAGCGGCGGGAGAAGCGGTAATCTGTTCGCCGGTGTCGTATTCCCAAAGTAATTCGCCTTTACGGGCATCTAATACGGAAATGATTCCCGAACGGGTGCAGGAGATAATCCTGTCGCGACAGACGACCGGCGAGCTTTCGCCCGAATTGCCTTTTTGCAGGTATTTCCAGCGGATTGCTCCGGTTCTGCGGTCGATGGCATACAGGTAGCGGTCGTCCGAAAGGATGTAGAGCATGGCGGGCGAAAGCGCCGGGACGGAGATAAAGGAGCCGCTGCTGCCGGTAGCCTCGACTATCTTTTTTGCGCTGAGAATGATACCTTTTTCTATGACAATTGCATAGACATTGCCCGAATGGTCGGCAATGTAGCAGTCGTTGCCGTCTATGGCCGGCGAGGCGGGAATGTATGAGTCCAGCTTGAGGGAATCGGTTACCATGCCGCTTTGTCCGTCGATGATTTTCAGCCAGGCATCGCATCCTCCCGAAATAAAGAAGTTTTTCATCACGCCGACGGCTCCGTTTATATAATATCCTGATTCGAATTGGCTTATTAACTCTCCGCTGTTTTTGTCCATACAGTAAAGGTTGTTGTCGTAGCTACCGAAGATGACGACTTCTCTGTTACCGAAAACGCCGCTGTTCGGTGTTGCCGAAATCTGTCCGAGCGTTTCAAAATTCCAAACCGTATCTTTCCTGCTTAATGAGAGGGCGCTCATGAAACCGTCAATGCGACCGATGAAAAGGGTTGAATCGCTAATCATGGGGCTTGCTTCGACAGCCGTCGCAAAGTTGTAGTCGAAAACTTGCCTGCCGGCTGCGTTGATGCCATAAATTCGTCCGCGCTTATCACTCCAGTAAACCGTTTTATCGTATATGACCGGTGAAGACGAGGTTCTCGAATCGCTTTTATACGCCCAAAGCAGCTGGGGCGCGTCGGGTATTGCGGCGTTTGAGTAGCCGCTCAATCCGGGGTCTCCGCGAAAGATGAGCCAGTCTTCGCTGCCTGCATTTTCGATTTTTCTCCCGTTGTTGCTACAGGAAGCGAAAAGCAGGATGAGCAGGAGTGTTAGACTTTCTATTTTCATGCGTTAATCTTATATATTGCTCCCGTCGGGCACAAGTCGGCAAGCCGGGCGTCGATGTTCGCGCTGTTTTCTTCGGGCAAAGTGATTTTCATCTTGAAGCCCCTGTCCTTGAAGGTGAATCCGTCGTCGCTGTTGTAAACGCATAATCCACATTTGATACACTTCGCCGGTTCAAACCACAGCCCGTCCTTGATTTTTTGACGGTGAAGCGCTTCGGAAATACTGTTTTTGGCGTACCGTGGATTTTTAATGTGATACTCCGTAGCCAACCGGCGAAGCCTGCAACCGGCTTTCCCGGCGCAGTCGCAGTAAAGGCATCCGCTTGAGCCTCCTTGAGCCAGGAGGCTTTTCTTTTCGGAATCGTTGAATCGGGAGAAAGTGGAGTTAAACGGCTTGTCCGTACTCTCCGTACTCTCCGTATTCTTCGTAACCATCCGGTAGCCTTCGAGTACCATCCTTGCTGGCTGCTTTGACTTCGTCTGCGGGGATACGACGAGGTCAAAATCGCTCGGATCAGGCATCTGTGCCTTACCACATTGCATGTTAACCCCCATTCGCCGGATTACCTCGATTTCCAGCTGTAAAATGTCTTCGGGGACTTTTTCCGCCTCAATATAATTCTTCAGCACAGCAGAATCTTTTTCAAATATTGACACCTCAAATCCTTGCTTGCAAAGATGGTATGCAGCCGAAAGCGATGCGGGGCCTGAGCCTTCAACGGCTGCTTTCTGTCCGTTTGGCGCAGGCCGGACTATTGCGTTCAAGTCGGTTTGGGCTACAAGCCGTTTTTTTACTTCGCGAATGGCTACAGGCGTACCAACAGTTCCTTTCCGGCAAATTTTTTCGCACGGGGCATTGCAGATGTAGCAAAGCGTTGCGGGGATAACCAGAGTATTGCGCATCAGCTCAAGCGCCTCCACATGCATCCCCTGTTCGTTCAGGCGATTCATCATGGCGACGTCGAAATTGCCGGGGCAGGCGACGCGGCACGGCGCTTCGCAGTCTGCCCGGTGATCGCTCAGCAGCAGCTCGAGCGACAGGGTACGCGTCTGTATCACTTCCGGACATTCGGCGTCTACCTCCATTCCTTCGGCAGGCACAGTCGCGCAGGAAGGCAATATTTGTCCTGTTCTACAATCTTTTACTGCGCAAATCATGCACGATGACTTGTGCCTGGCATCCTTTGCGTAGCAGAGCGAAGGTATATCAATGCCCGCTCTGCGCGCGGCTTCAATAAGCATTTCACCCGGGGCGACCGTTATTTCCTTACCGTTGAGTTTTATTGTCATAAATCATTATATTTGTGCATAGTGAGCGGGTACTTTCTTCACGGCATGGTAGCTGCACTCTTCGATGCAAAGTGCGCATTGCACGCATTTTTCGAGATCAATCGTATGAACTTTGTAGGGGGTATAAGGGATCGCATCCACCGGACACGCTTTGGAACATTTGGTACAACCGATGCAATCGTCCGTAATTTCGTATTTAACCATTGCCTTGCAAACGCCTGTCCGGCAAATTCCGTTTACGTGTTCTTCGTACTCATGACGAAAATATTTTAAGGTTGTTAAAACGGGATTAGGCGCCGTTTTACCAAGTCCGCAAAGCGATGAACGCTTGACATTCAAAGCCAGCTCTTCGAGCATATCAATGTCGCTCATGCTGCCTTTGCCGCTGCAAATCTTATCGAGAATATCGAGCATGCGGCGGGTACCGACGCGGCAAAAAGTGCATTTCCCGCACGACTGGTCGCAGGTAAAGCTGAGAAAATACCGTGCCACATCCACCATGCAGTCATCTTCGCTCAATACAACTAATCCGCCTGATCCCATCATGGCGCCAAGTCGTGTGAAAGCGTCGAAATCGACTTGGATATTGCACAGTTCGGCAGGAATACAGCCGCCCGACGGGCCGCCAATCTGCACGGCCTTTAGCTTCCGGTCGCCTTCTACGCCTCCGCCAATGTCTTCGATGATGCGATTCAGGGTAATGCCCATCGGAACTTCAATCAGCCCGCCGTGGCGAATTTTACCCGCCAAGGCAAACACTTTTGTACCTTTGCTTTTCTTCGTTCCTACGGCGGCGTAAGCATCCGCGCCGTGGCGGATGATATAGGCTATTTGGCTGAGTGTTTCAACGTTATTGACAAGCGTTGGCCGCCCGTTCAAGCCGCAGACTGCCGGATAGGGCGGACGCTGGCGCGGAAATCCCCTGTCGCCTTCGATGGAGGCAATGAGAGCGGTTTCTTCGCCGCATACAAAAGCCCCGGCGCCTTCAAAAACAGAAATTCCGATTGAGAAATCGCTCCCCGCTATTTCTTTTCCCGTAAATCCGCGTTCGGCGCACAACTCAAGCGCTTTTTTAATTCTCGAAACGGCAAGTGGATATTCGGCGCGTATGTAAAAAATTCCCCTGTCGGCGCCTACTGCATACGCGGCAATCAGCATCCCTTCAATAACGCGGAAAGGATAGGATTCGAGCATCATGCGGTCCATAAATGCGCCCGGGTCGCCTTCATCGCCATTGCAAATCATGTATTTGCCGGCGCTTTGTGGAGCGTCCGCCACGATTCCCCATTTTTTACCCGTCGGGAATCCGCCACCCCCGCGCCCGCGCAATCCGCTCTTCAGCACGGTTTCGATGATTTGCTCCCGGGGTTGCCGAATCGCTTTTTCCAAAGCCTCAAAACCGCCGGCGGCAATGTATTCGTCAATATTCAACGGAGTCAAAAAACCGAAGCCTTCGGTGGAGATATGCTTCTGATTAAACAGGAAGTTACTGATAAGCTCCGTTCGTTCCTGTTCGGGTTTCCAGACGACGTTGTTCCAGGTCAGGTCGGTATGGTAAATGTCAATATGTCCCAGAATATTGTTTTTCAAGCGTTTTAAATAACCTGCGGGCTTGAAGTGGTGATGCAGTATTTCCTTTATTTCTATGGCTTTGACATTAGGATAACGCTCTATTGTTCCATCGACATTCACGACGTCTATCAACGGCACTTTGTTGCACACGCCGACACATCCTACCGGCTTGATATTTACATTAATACCAAGCTCCATCGAAGCCTTTTGCAGCTCTTTGTAAATATCGGCAGAGCCGCTTGCCATGCAGCAGGAACCCATGCCGAGCCTTACTTCGCCCGCAACTTGAATCTTTGTTCGCCGATTTTCTTCATTCTCGCTCTGCTGTTGTGTTTCGATAAAATCTTCAATAACCTCATCCACCCGTCCCGGCATGACGTGTCCATAAATTTTTTCATCTATCTGAACAACCGGGGCGAGCGTGCAGCAACCTAAACAGGCTATTTTCTCGACAGAGAACAGCCGGTCGTCGCTTGTAACGCTACCTTCCGGAATTTTTAGTTGACGGATAAAAGCGTCATACACGTTGCTCGCGCCCTTGACGTGGCAGGCCGTGCCCGTACATACGCGAATATGGTGCTTACCGAGCGGGATATGGCGAAACTGCGTATAAAAAGTGGATACGCTTATAAGCTGTGCGCGGTCGATTTCAGTACGTTCGTAAATTCTGTTGATGGCATCGGAGGGCAAATAACCGAATTCTGCTTGAACAGTCTGAAGCAACGGGATGATCGAAGCTTTTTCCGAACCTGTTGAGTCTATAATGGCGTCAATACGCTCAATAAGCGCAGGTTTGTAGTCGCTATTCTGGCATTGACAGTTCATCACAGGATTGTTTTCTTTGTTACGCAATAAAGTTGATTTTCGCTACGGACAATCATTCTGTTATCTGTAAATGCAGGCGTTGCGAAAGTTCGCTGTCCGGTTTCAAACGAGTTGACAAGCGTCAGTTCGCTGTTTGCCAAATAGACAAAGGCTTTTCCGCTGTTGCTAAACAGATAGATTTTACCTTCTGCTATGATGGGGGAAGAGTAAAATTCGGTATCCGTTTCGATTGACTTTTTCAATTCCCCGTTTTTAGCATCGTAGCAAGCAATCGCTCCATAGCTTGTAGCAAGATAAATATAGTCTTTTGTAGCTACGGGCGATGATACTTCCGGCAGGTACTCATTTGTTTCCCACAGTTTTTCGCCCGATATGGCATCAACGGCAATAAGGGATGAATATTCGCTTGCGCCGAAAACGAGACCATTTGCGCTACAAGGGCTTGAAGCCACTTCGCCGCTCAGAAAATCTACACTCCAGTTCTTTTCTCCGTTGTTCGGATTGTATGAAGAGATGCTTGGATTTCCCATCAGGATGAGCTGCGGTTTACGGTCAATATAAGTAATGATCGGCGAACTCCAGGTAATTTTATCCGTGCGGGTTTTGTTCCATCTCTCGGCTCCGGTTGTCATATCGAGCGCCAGAAGTTTCGGCGAATTACTGTTATCGTATTGAACAATAAGCAAATCCCCAAATGAAAGCAAAGAGGAAGCATACCCGTAATGATTGACCGGAACGCCGAGATTTTTCGCCCAAAGGCGCTTACCCTCCATGTCTGTACAAATCAGGTCGCCGGTAGCAAAGATGGCGCAAACCTGCTTGCCGTTGGTTGCAACAGTTGATGCGGCAAGTCCGGTATCGTGCGAGGTTTCGGGCACCTCCGAGGGCGATCCTGAAATATTGTCGGCGGCTAGCATCCAAAGCAATTTTCCGGTGTTCAAGTCGTAGCAGTAGAGTTCGCGCGCCTGTTCGTCGGCGCCGGTAATGAAAATTTTGTTGCCATTGATAACAGGTGAATTGTATCCTTGCCGTGCGATGTCGGTTTTCCATGCAATGTTTTCGTTAGTGTTAAGATCCCATGTGGTAGGAATATTTTTTGCGGCTGTAATAGCGCTTGAATTGTTGCCGCGAAAGTTATTGTACGTAACTTTGGGTATTTCCGGCTCATCTGTCGGGGTTGAATCCGGTTTATCCGTCGGGGTTGAATCCGGAGCAGTTACAGATACGTTTTCCTTTGGCTTTTCGGTATTTTCCGCCAATACTTCCGCACTATCGTCCATGAAGCCATATTCTTCACCGGAAAGAGTAGAATCTTCATTTTTCATTTCCGTCATTACTGTTTTTTCATCTTGTGGTTTCCCGTTTTTCAGGCTATCAAGATAAGGAGAAGACAGAAACGCGAATAACAGCGCAACAGTAACTAATCCTCCGGCAGCTCGGTTTACATATTTTCGAGCCTTTGTTTTTTCCACCCATTCATCAATCGGGTCAATCTCTTTTTCGGGGACATTTTTGATTACGGCAAAATAATAACGTATTGCAACGATAAATACAACCAACATACCAATAAGCAAATAAACTCCTGTTTCCAGATGGCTGATACTGACGAAATAGGCGCGCCGCGCCAGCAGGTCGAGCTGACGAATTTGCTCTTGAAGTTCGGTATTGCCTGAATTTTCATCGTTAATCTGTTTCAGCGTTTCGATGACTTCTGTTTGCAAAGGATTGAATCCTCGAATCTGAAAATAGTTAGTTATCAGCATAATTGAAAATGTAACAATAAAGAATGCCGATACGATGGCGATATTTCTTACGATTTTCCTGTTCATTCAGTCTTATTAATTAATTGGTTTTTAGGACAATAATCAAAACACCTTCCGCAATTGATGCAGGAAGCGCTGTCTATTTCATAAGTTTTACGTGTTCTTTTAAGTGAAAGATTAATCAGCGTAGCGCCTATAATCAGACCAATCAAAGCGCCGGCAATGGTAGAGTAAGAGATAAACTGTCTGCGTATTTCACTAACGCGAGATGCAAGTTCATCAATTGTACCTCCCTGAGAAAAAAAGACTTCCACATCGACAGGCTGCACGTCCTGCGGATTGGCCTCATTTTGCATTATAAGTTCATGAAGCCGCACATTTTTGTTGGCATGGCTGAACGAGTCGCCTGCCACATGTAGTAGCAAAGCTCCCGAAAGTCCCATCAGAGGCAGGAAAACAAAATAGACAAGTAACCTGTTTACCCCCGCCGCACGGCTTTCCTTAATCTTGTTTTCATAAGGAGGGCGGATAGCATCCACAGGGCAGGCGTTCCTGCAAAGATCGCAATTGATGCACTTCGGAGTGACGCTCGGATGAAGTAGCGAAATCCGCGAAAAGAGGCTCAACAAAACTCCGTAGGGACAAAGAAAACGGCAGAACGGACGTCCGGTAAAAACTGAAGCCACAAGTAACAATCCGCCGAGGATAATCATTCCGAAATCGCCCCCCATACGGAAAATTCCGATGAACGGGTCAAATTGGCAGATGAGAAACCGGCTCCGCGTGACGGCATAAAGTATGGCAAAAATCAAATAAATCCAGGGGATAATACCCAAAACGGACGAGACGGCTTTCGACAAACGGAAATCCCTTATATTCACTAATTCCTGCAAGGCTCCGAAAGGACAAACTCCTGCACAAAATACTCTTCCGAAAAGGAAAGTGAAAATGATGGGCAATATGAAAACGAGAAAAACGAAAACCGGCATCGAATAGGAACTGTCGGTCAACGCCAGCGCAACGTTTTGAATAGCCCCAATGCTGCATACACAACCACTCCGGAAAAATCCGAAGTAGAGTACGGAAATAATGGACACGATAAAAACCGGAGCCCGCTTACGGCGGTGCAGTACAGCCCACGCCACAACACTCATCATTATCGTAAGTAATACAACGTCAACAGTATTCCATAGCATTTCATCCGGCACAAAATAACTGAATTCCGGATAGATATAACCTGATTCGAAATCCGGCTTGGGGAAACGGTTTTGCGCCTCGGCAACGAGTGGGGAAACCGATGCGAATATGCCAAGTATTTTCAGTATTCTTTTCATCCGTCTTTCAACATATATACCTTGTCCGCCGAGACCCTTTGTATGGCGTCTGAAGGACAAACTTTGGAGATTTTACATTCATTGCAATTTTTACACAGTTCTTGCTTTACCTGAAGGTAGAGCGATCCGTTGCCAAAAGAATTACAGCCCTTTGCGCATTTGCCGCAGCCGTTGCAGAGGTCTTCGTCGATGGTATATTCAAAATAAGGGTCTTCAATATATTTCCGGAAAATAGCGCCGGTAGGACATTTCAGATTTTCTGCGGCAGTATTCAGGTCTTTGACGTTGGCACGATAATAACCGCCGCACAAATCGCAGTAACCGCAAACCTTGTTTGCATGAATGCACTTGACGGCTGAGACTGTCAATACGCAACTTGTCGCACATCTCCCGCAAAAAGTGCATTTAGAGGGGTCGATCTGCCAAAAGTTGTCGCCATCTTTTTTCAACATTTGCTTAACCGCAATCCCGGAAACCGAAATGATTGCCGCTCCCGCTGCTATAGAACCGCACTGCCGAAGAAACTGTTTTCTTGATATTGGATTAGTAGCCATTGTTATATAGTTGTTATACGCCGGTTAGTTTAGAAAAATAGTTCCGTTGCATGATTATATTCCAAACCTTGTAGGCTATATATTTTAAGTTCATCTAATTTTACAGCCATTTACCCCCTAAGCTTGCAATCAATCCCGCAACCCGCACAATCGCCTGTTGCTGCCAATAGTTTATCATAAACATAAGATGTGATCATATCTTTTCCGGCAGCAAAAATCTTATCTTCTGATATTTTTGCTTCATAAGCGGCGTAACCTCCTCCTAAAATTCTGCTGTCGAGCAAAATGCCTCTAAATTTCCCATCAGATCCGTAGCAACTGACGCGAGGATTCCCTTTTTCGCAGGTAATAATCTCTCCGGTAGGCGTGCTGGTCAGGTGAACCGGATTGCAACAACCGCAAAATGCGCCTGCCCCGCCTCCCGGACTGCCAAACTTACCCTCATATTCTCCGCCAAGCGTATAGACTTCTATCTGATGACGACCCGAATTGGAGCAATAGATGAGGCCATTTGCATATTCGATTCCAAAAGTGAGGCTCGGAATAATAAACCGGTTCGGACTGTCGATGAACTTCACAAAACCGCCTTCACGAGTGTATTTTGCCATATTTTTGTTCTCCCTGTCGGTTACAAAAACAAAGTCTTCCGCAAGCGTGAAAGAACAATAATCCGATAGTTCACTGCAAGCCGCCCATTCGCGAATAAGTTCTCCTTCAAACGAATAAAGCAGTATCGACGTAGGGCGGAGCAACCATACTCCTTCTCTGTCAACGGCTATATCGCGTGTAATTCCGTACTTTACGGAGAATTGCGAAAGTCGTTTTCCGTAATCGTCATACGCTGAAATAGCGTTGACCGTAGAAACATATAACCTGCTTTCGTACTGTTCAAAAGCCTCAATAGCCCCATCTACGGAAAAAGCGGCAACCTGCTTGTAAGGCGAAACAGAACCGTTGTTTGCAGGCGATTGGGCTCGGTTTGCTTCCAAAACAAGTCCGTCCTTTTGCAAATTGTTTTTTATCACAACCCCGGAAACTCCGGCAATTGCGCTACCTGCTATCACAGTACCAAAGGAATGCAGGAATTTTTTTCGGGAAATATTTTGCATAGTTAAAAATTATTTACCAGTTTTATAATTATATACTTTCATTTCATTACGTACGGCAACATATATTCGATTGTCGGAAGATTGAATTTCATAAGCGGTATGTCCTCCTCCAAGCAATTTGGCGTTCAACAGCATTTCGATAAACCTGCCGCTTCGCTCGAAAAGGCAAATGCGAGGATTGCCTTTCTCGGACGTAATGAGCTGACCATCCGATGTAAATGCTATGGATGCGGGATTACAACAACCCGGAAACGTACCCGGTTTGCTGCCCGGAATGCCGAAAGAAGCGATAAACTGTCCTTCGGTCGTATAACTTTCGATCTGATGACGACCCGGATTGACACAATAAACCGTGTCGCGAAAAGAATCTATGTCGAAATCGCCGGTCGGAATCACAAAGCCTCTCGGACTATCAATAAATCGTAAAAAACGGCCGTCTTTTGCAAACTGACATATATTACTATTTTCCGCATCAGTAATGAATACAAAATCCTTTGTGAGCACAATGGAAACGTAAATCGAATTATCGCTACACGCCTCCCATTCTCTGTCCAATACCCCTTCCGGACTGAAAACCTTGATTTTAAGAGGGAAAAGCACGTAAACTTCTTGACCGTTGGCAACCATATCCGAAATCCCTTCACCTGCGAAAAAACGATTATGAAGCGCTCCCTCTTTACTGTAAATAGATACGGAATCGTCTGTTGCACAATAGATTATATCATTGAACAATTTTATGCGTTTTGTCCCTTCCGGCAATGTGAAAACGTCGGAAACAGAACAAGGGCTTTCAAAATTTGCAGCATTCTCTGTAATATTCTCCGTTTCACCGTATTCGACCGTCCGGTCGTTCAGCGAAAGGAACATGTACAGCATAAAAAACACTACAAGCGCCAAGATAGCAAGATTCAGTAATATGTGCCGGTATTTTGTCATATCAACTGATTTTCAAACATTTTACATTGTTTGCATCGCGCACGAGCAACATGCCATCTGCATATGCCATTGAACCCCAGGCATCAACGCCATCCATAATGCGTTGTTTCCTTTCTAAACGCATACTACCGGACTCAATTTTGTAAACATAGAGTTCGCCATCGTCTTTGAGGACAAACAGTCGATCATTGATAACCAAATACGGACCCAACCCAAAGCGTTCATCCGCCGCTGAAGTCCATATTGGATTGTGCAGGTTGGCCGGAGAATACGCAACGAGTTTGTCGCGTAAGCTACCTCCATCCTTAGGCATAACCGTAAGTATCATGTTGTTATATAAGATTGGAGTTTGTTGTTCACTCGAAAGCCCTTCACTCGGTTTATATTGTTCCGCAATTATAGCCGTCCATTTACCACCGGTCAGATCCACTTTCAGCAAAGCGCCTCCCGTACCATAGCCTGCAACTAAGAAAATATTACTTTCCGACAATTGCAAAGGCGAAGGCGCAATAACCGAAGGCTGCCATTTGGTTTGGCTCCACAGTAACTTTCCCCGGTCGGATTTTTCGGCTGAGATACCACATACACCTCCCACTCCTATATAAACATACGTTTTTTTACCGCGTAGCTTCATCGGCGTTATCGAAGAATGTGACATTTTGAATTTCAGAATATTAGGCGTTTCCCAGACTGTTTCGCCAGTATTGCAGTCTATGCCTGCGAGCAGAACTTCTTCGCCTGCGGGTGCAACAACGAGAATCCCGTCGTCAACGCGCGGACACTGACCGGCGTACCAGAACGGAACCGTCGTGTGAAATTCCTGCTGTAAATCCCTTGACCATTTCAGTTCGCCGCTCAGCGGATGGCAGCACATGAGATATCCTTGCGGGCCGAGCGTAATGATATAATCGTCGGAAATAACGGGCACCGTACGTGAAAAGCCATGATTGCGCTTCATTGGAACGCGATACCATCGCCGCCATTGTTCTTTTCCTGTTTCTAAAGAAAAACACCGGAGCATATCGGAACTCAGCGCTTCGTTGTAATCGAGAAAATAGGCCAAACCATTATAAATTACCGGTGCGGCGTGTCCTTCGCCAGTTGCTACTTCCCAAAGTTCGGGGTAATCATCTCCGCTATAAACGATTTTATCAGTTGTCCGGATAATATTTGAAAATTCCTCTCCTCTAAAACAGATCCATTTTCCTGTTAATGAAGAGATTGATTCCTCGTATCGCATAAAAAACTCGCCAATTCGCACGTCATCGGCTTTACGGGCTGTTTCGGGAGGGCGATTATCCGTGCCCGGAACCTGCGCCGTAAATTCCTTTTGCGGCTCATAAACATGCCAAGCGGCAATAACTGCAAGATAAACAATTATTACAAGAATCGTTACTATGGTTACTTTCCTGTCCAATCCTTATTTTTTAAGATTATAAGCCATTAACGCGCTGCCGTGCCGAATATAAAGTACTCCGTTATTTATAACCGGATGCGACCAGTGTGGACCTTCTCCCTTTGTGATGCGAAATTCGCTTGCAATGTCAAACTTGTCATTCGTCGGTTTTACGAGCGCTACCGCGCCGCGACGTTCATCATAGCAGTATAACATTCCATCGGAGGATATGATAGAGCCTTTGCCTTTACCTTCCCATGCATCGTTATATTTTGTTTCACCGGTATTCCAGTCAATCGCAAGCCAGTTCCCTTGATTGTTGTTTATCCAGTTCGATCCGTAGATGGTGTTATTGAGCAACACATATCCGCCTATATGCGTATCGAAATCGGGATTTTTCCAAGTCAGCGTTACTCCGGTGAGGTTGTCGTTGAGTTTGAGCATATAGGAACCCATATTGTATCCCTGACTGAAAAAAATATAACCATCTTTGTAGAGTGGAGTGTTGGGAGCGATTTTACCCTGAGGTCCACGTGAAGCTCCGCCGGGTCGGCCGCCTCCGCCATCTCTTGGAGGCTCGTTCCAATCAGCGAAAGTCCATTCTATTTCTCCGTTATCAGGATTCACTCCGACGACGTTTACGCCAGTACTGCCCACAATTTGTCGTTTACCATTACAGGTAATCAGAAGCGGCGAAACATAAGCGCCAACATCGCCGAGCGATTTGCTTTTCCAGACTGTTTCCCCGGTTTCCGTATTAAGGGCAACCATCGTGGTTTGGTCGCCACTTGGAGTGTAAATAATTTTATTATCAAACACTAACGGACATTCCGAAGTGCCCCAGTTACCTGTCTTACGTTCAAAAACCGCGCCTCCGTCAACCGTCCAGACAATGCTGCCGTCAACGACATTGAAGCATACGATTTCGCCCGAACCGCTTATGACGAAAGCCTTTCCATTAACTACCGCAGGCGTGGTGCGAGCGTCGGAATACGACTGTTTCCACGGCAAGCCATATTCTTTTGAATACAACTTTTTACCATCCAAGTCGTAAGCCGAAAAAACTTCCTTGTCGCCGTCTTCATTCAATGATGTGATATACAACCTGTCACTCACTATCACCGGACTGGAATAACCTTTGCCTGCGTCGAGTGTTTCCCACAGCAATTGAGGGCCGTCTTCCGGCCACAATTTGAGTAGTCCCTGTTCATTGTAAATGCCGTCGCGGTTTTCGCCCCGCCACTGGTAACTTTCCTGCGCCGCAGTCAATAGCGGAAACAGGAAACAAAGCGTAAAATAAATTATTTTATTCATGATTATAAGCTATTATTGTATTTTGTAAGCCATTAGCGCATCGCCGTGTCGAAGGTACAACATCCCCTTGTAAATGACCGGGTGCGCCCAGTGCTGATTCGTGCCGAGCGTAATTTTTATTTTTCCTTTGATGTTGAATTTTTCCGGCGTAGCCTCTACCAAAGCCAGTTCGCCCCGGTCGCTGTAGCAATACAACATACCGTCGGCGGCGATAATATTCCCCACGCCGATACTGTTGTCTTTATACATTGTTTTGCCGGTGCGCCAGTCTATGCAATACCAATAGCGATTTTTCTCGCCCGAACCGTAAACATAGTCTCCTACTTTCACTGCTGCGCCGTGTTTGCTGTCCATTTCGTTTGTCCAGACTTTTTCGGCGATTGTGCCGTCAGGATTGAGGCGGTACTGTACAGCGCCGACGCCTCCTCCTGAGACGCTAAACAGCAGGTTTTTTTCATAAATCGGTGTATTGGGACTGTGTCCGTAAGGATTTTTCTGATCTACTTTCCAGAGCATGTCGCCCATTTCAGCATTGAAAGCCACTAAATTACTGTCGATAGCCGTAACTACTACCGGTATTTTCAAGTCGCCTATGTACTGCGGCGAACAGTAAGTGGAAGGTTTACCGATCCCTGTTGAAGACCAGAGCAGTTCGCCTGTGTGTTTGTTGAGCGACACCATGTTGAATTTCTCGCCGCCGGGTGTCAAATAAAGCGCTTCTCCCACAATAAGAGGCGATTCCGCCATTCCGAACGTAAGGTTATGTCCGTCGAAATCTTTCTGAATATCTTTTGTCCATAGTGTATGCAAATTTTCAGCGTCAAGAGCATACAGAACGCCTCTACCGGAGAAAATATACAACTTTTTGCCGTTCACACAGACTGTCGAACGCGAGCCGTTGTAGTTGACATTCCATTCCGGTCCGTATGCTTTTTTTTTCAGTAATTCTCCCTTTGTGTTAAGTATATACAGGTAACCGATACTGTCAATCATGCCGGTTACATAAATCTTGTCGTCGGCAACAGAAACGGATGTATAACCCTCGCCAAGGCCGTTATAATTCCAAAACATTTCCGGTCCTTCTTCCGGCCACTGTTTAAGCAGACCTGATTCATTGTAATAACCGTCGCGGCTTGCACCACGCCATTGTGCATTTTCCTGCGCCTGCGCGGTAGCGAATAAGAAAAAACAAACTATACTCGACAGAGAAATTTGGATAAGCACTAAAAAACCGGAATCGCATTTTGTCTTCTTCATATCTTATACGCCATTAATGTGTTTCCGTGATGAACATACAGCACTCCTTTGTAAATGACCGGATGCGCCCAGTGTTGGTCGGTTCCGAGCATGATTTTTGTTTTACCGGCTATTTCAAATTTTTCGGGATCAATTTTCACTAAAGCCAGATCGCCCCGGTCGGAGTAACAATACAACATTCCGTCGCAAGTAATTACATTTCCTATTCCCAAAGAGTTATCTTTGTATTTTACTGCGCCTGTTTTCCAATCCAAGCAAAACCAGAAACGATTTTTATCGCCCGATCCATATACATAATCGCCTACCTTTACAACGGCTCCTATACGCGAGTCCAAATCAAGGGATTCCCAAACCTTTTCAACGCTATTGCCTCCGCTGGTAAGGCGAAGCATTACCGAACCTTTGCCGTATCCGCTGGTAAAGAGCAGCATGTTATCGGCATAAACAGGGACGTTGGGATGAACGCCATGCTGGTTGACATGTTCGAAAGACCAAAGTTTTTTACCTGTTGCAATGTCGATTCCGAGTATATGTTTCTGCATCATTACAACGACTTGCGGCGTTTTCTGATCGCTGATATAAATAGGCGATCCGTAGGCCGAAAGTTCTCCTTCGCCCTCGCAAGTCCAGAGAAGTTCGCCGGAATTTTTGTTCAGGGCAACAACATTATTTTCCTTTCCGCCAATGGAAACGATAAGTTTATCATCCACTATCAACGGAGATTCGCAGATTCCCCAAGTAATATTGGCGCCGCCGAAATCGGTAAACATGTTCTTTTTCCAAAGAATTTTCAAGTCGTTTTCGTTGAAACAGACCACTTCTCCCATTCCCGAAATCAGGTACAATTTGCCGTTATCGGGGGTTACTGTTCCGCGTGTGCCGTTATAACTCGTATTCCATTCATCTCCATACTCCTGCTTGTTCAGCAGCTTTCCATTTGTATCGAAGGCATAAATAAAGCCTTTTCCGTCAGTCATACCGGTAATGTACAACTTTCCGGCGGACGAAACAGCCACGGAGGAGTGTCCTTCGCCCAATCCATCGTAGTGCCATAATAACTGGGGACCTGTTTCCGGCCAGGACTTCAGCAATCCCGGTTCTTGGTATATCCCGGTTCTGTCATTTCGCCACTGAACCACATCTTGTGCATTACAAAACAAAGTAATCACAATCAGGAAAAATAAAAAAGCAATCTTTTTATTCATAATAACAATCTTTATATTCATAATAAAATACAATTAGGTATAATTATAAGTCGCAAAAATACTATTTTTTTTAAATAAGAAATCATTTTATCCCGATTAAATTCAGAAGGAGTATTTTAACCCTGCGCCAAATATCCGGGGAGCGCCCGGAACATAGGTCGGAACGCCGAACATCATACCGGTATTTCCTGCGCCTATCAGATATTTCTCGCCAAGCAGATTGTGTGCAAACAACGACAAAGCGACGTCGGCAGGAAGATATTTTATGGCAAGATTTGCGTTCAACAGCCCGTAAGCATCCTGTTCGAGCCTTGCAAGCGCCGGATCTGCCGGTTGTTTATCGTTCGCATCTTCAAACCAGATATGGCTTTTCCATGAGTATGACGGCGTAAAAAGCGCCTGAAATTTGTCGGAAAGGTTTGCTTTTGCATGTAATCCTATCGAAAAGCTGTTTTCGGGCGTCAAACGGAAAGTATTCCCTGCATATTCCTGCGGATTGCCTTCACTGTCTTTGTCGTCAAAACGAGCATGGATATAAGCATAATTGCCAAACATTTCCAAATAATCCGTCAATGCTGCTTTTGCCGTTAGCTCTGCGCCATACGACGTTGATTTGCCCGCATCGGCAATCAGATAATTAACCCCATCCCACTTGCTTGACTGAAAGTTGTTGTATAATTGATAAAACACGTCTACATCAATCTGAAACCGCTGCTGCTGAAACAGTTTATAACCGATGTCAAAACTGTGGACATTTTCGGCGTTCATCACTTCGCTTTGTCCTGCCGAATTAAACTGCAACACATTGGGACGGCGTCCGCGTGCATAGCCTGCATACAGGGAGGAGGTTGTGTTGATTGCATATTTCAGGTTGGCTCTGTATGTAACCGACGTGAACCCTTCTGATATTTCCTTATAATCGGTTGGAGCAAAGAAAAAATTAGGAGCGCTTCCAAGCAGATTCCCTAACATGGAAGGCGTATTGCCCAGCATATATGCCTCACGTGAAGTGGTAAAGTTCTCATAAGTTGCCCGTAAGCCGGCTGTCAGGCTCAGAGAAGGAGTTATTTTCCATGTGAAATCGAAGAAAGCGTCACCCGCCAGATTCGTTGCGCCGTCGATGCTTTCTTCCTGATGATCGGTCGGCAGAGGCATTCCGGCTAAAGGTCCCATCTGCGGGTCATCAGGAATAGCAGGTATCGGATAACCGATACTTCCATCGGGATTTATCATGTATTGAGGCTGTTGAAATATCAGGTAAGCCATATATTGTTCGTTGGGAGCAAACCAGTATTTTTGATTGACTTTTTCGCGCCAAAAATCCAGCCCTGCAAAACCTTCAAAACGTTCATTGATAGAAAAATTATATCTAAATTCCTGGGTAAACTGACGAGCGTCGTCATACTCGGCCATGTCGATAGCCGGAGCAATGGAGCCATCACCGTCCCAACGATGATCAACCGTATTGTTATAGAACGAAGTGATGCTTGTCAGGTAATTGTCGTTATCGAAATAGTATTTCATGTTCAGGCTTGTACCGAAAACGTCGCGCTTGTTGAACCATTCTTTCCCTTCGTCCAGCGAGGCTTCGTATTTAAAAATATCCGTTTCTCCCTTGGAATTGGGATAGCGTTTTGACATAAAGGCCGTTCCCGGATTATCGTCTTTTTGATAGTTGACGGTAAGATTGACGTTGAAATTTTTTGTCGGCAAATAAGCCGCCGAGAATCTTCCGCCAAAAGTGTTTTTTCCGTTCAGGTTTCCTCCCGAAAGATTGGTTATATAGCCATCCTGATAGCTGTATAAACCGGCAGCTCTGAAGAGCAGCTTATTGTCGAGCGTGGGAATATTGAGCGCTCCCTCAAATTCTTTGCGTGCATAATTCCCGAATCGTGCAGCGACATAGCCTCCGAAATCGGCAAGCGGCTTCTGCGAAATGAAATGAATAGCGCCAATCTGCGCTCCTCTTCCAAACAAAGTTCCCTGGGGACCTTTGAGCGCTTCGATTCGTTCCATATCGTAAAGTTCGGCAAGCGCCATGCTTGCACGCGAAGTCGGCACATTGTTGTAATAGACCGACACGCGGGGTTGAGCCGAAGGGCTTACTTCATCGCTTGTCAAGCCTCTGATTGACAACGAAGGCCGATGAGGCGTCTGAACAGTAACATTCAATCCGGGAACAAAACCGGCTAACTGCTCAAGTGAGGTTGTTTGCGTATTCTCTAAAAGTTTTGAGCCGATTACAGTAACGGCGACAGGGACGTCAAGCAGTTGCTGTTCGCGCTGTTGAGCGGTAACTGTAACCGGCTCAAGAGTAATCGTTTTTATCGTGTCATTTTCATTGCTGTAAGATGGTAAACCCATTACTTGCATATTCAGGCAAAATAACAAAAATGCCATAATTAGTACAAAATTTTTCATCTGATATTTTTTTACGTTTAAAATACAATTATTTATAATTAGAAATTTATTATATGCCTTCGCAAAAACACATCGGCGCAAATGCGTAACCTTCCGTTTTCCCTTTGGAAATATAGCCCACAGCAGGAAAAGGAACATGCATCCCGCCTGCAATGATATTGTTTTCAAGAATATAAGCGAGCAGTTTTTGTCTTGACCGGACAGCGTCGTCTGCATTTACGTCGAAACTCATGGCGACTTGCGGGCAAGGCATTTGAACAGGCATCGCGTGCGTCAAATCGCCCCAAATGAGCCATTTGGCGTCGTCTGACTGAATGAGATAGGCAGTATGTCCCGGCGTATGTCCGTAAGCGGCAATTGCCTTAACTCCGGGAATAAGGTCTTTAGCTTGCTTTTCCGGCTCGACAGGCTCAAAAAGATGAATTTTATCCTTATAGACGTCAAAAACGTTGCGAGCTGCAGTTCCTCTCTCTCCGAGATTCAGCCAATAATCGTATTCCTTTTTTGCAAGATACACCTCCGCATCGGGAAACGTCGCTTTACCTTCGCGCAACATGCCGCCGATATGGTCGCCATGCAAATGGGTGAGCAGGATGGTTTGAATTTTATTTTCATCAAGTCCCAATGTTTGCAGATTTTTGAAGAGATTTTTTCCATGTCCGGTATCAATCAGGATGTTTTTGTCGGGTGTACGTACCAGAAAAACCTGTGTTTCAAGTGGAAATGTACCGTCAGGCAAGTACTTTTGAAGTTGTTCGGGAGTTGCCCCTCTCAACAAGTCGCTGTTTCTCATCCCTCCACCTTCGGAAAGGACGCTTACGGTGAATTTACCCGCTTGAAACGTTATTACTGTCTGTTCCTCCTGTGCCGAAGCGCTTAAAAAACACACAGCCATGATAAATAAAAAAGAATATTTCACAAAGATATATTTTGTTGATTACTACTGTTTATACTACTTCCGTAAAACGGTGTGTCGGATTTGGACGACCCGGCGTCAAATATTTCCAGGCAACTGTTTTTGCTTTACAGCGATTCTTAATACTATTACTCAGAGTATCGTTGACAATTTTGTCAAGCGTTTCAGGTGATGTTTCAACACGAGCGTTGATTGTTAGTTGAACGGCATCGCAAGGCTCAATAGCGCCCCGCATCGACAGCGTTGACAATTTACCCGTCAGGTTGCCTGCGATATACTGCTTGTCGCGTTCGGCAATCACTTTCACATGTCCCACAGGATAATTGTTGCTGTCGAAACATTCGGAAAGATTATGAAGATAATCTCCTACCCATTCGTACCAATCCATCTTTAAGCCGTTCAACCGCACAGTACCGTTCAGCCATCCAAGTACGGCCTCTCCATGCGCATAAATATCGTAGTCAACTGATACAAGCCGTTTGCCGGCATCGGACCGATTGAATACTTCGCCGAACCATTCTCCGACGCCTTCGCCCGACAAAGCGCTTGCAGCCATCACAGTAGCGAAAGGAAATACTTCGGCTGTTCGCTGCTTCAACTCATCGACCTGCATAGAGGGATAGCAATCGGTTTTCGTAATCAGGATGAGGTCGCTCTCTTCGAGTTGCTTACGGTAAATATAAGCGGCGTCGGAGTGAAGTTCGGCCCTGCCACCGTCAAGAATATCCGTAAGACGTTCGGGGTCGGCCACTACGGTGAGTGGCGCAATCTCGTAATCACGATTCCAGATTTTTTTCAATGGCTGCAAAATGGTAGCCGAAAGGTCCGTACAACTCCCCACCGGCTCGGCAATTATCACATCTGCCGATGTTTCGTGACGGATTTGTTGAGCCGCATCGGTGAAACCATTAAAATTACAGCAGAAGCAGCTGCCGCTTACTTCCGCAACTCTCAATCCTTCCTGAGAAAGCAAGGCGCTGTCCACCAGTTCGGGAGCCTGGTCATTAGTAATCAGGCCAACTCGAAGCCCTTGTTTCATAGCTTGCTGAGCCGCTTTCCAAAGTAGCGTGGTTTTTCCCGCTCCAAGGAAACCTCCCACAAAAATTAACTTTGTCTTTTCCATATTTTTTATTTTTTAATCAACATCAACTTCATAACAGGTTCGAACAATGCCGCAACAGCGCCGCCCACAATAGGCGAAAGGATATAAACCCAAAAAAAACCGCCGCAATCATCAGGAAAAGCCGCATTCCCCCAGCCTGCTATCCATGAAAACAGGCGCGGGCCGAAATCGCGTGCCGGATTAAGCCCCGCTTGCGTCAAAGGAGCTATCAACCAAATGATGGAAGAAACTGTTAATCCTATGAATAACGGTGTTATGGAATTGCCCGGACGGCCTGTGTTTGCGTCTTCGGTCAGTCCGAAAATAGCAAGTACAAGTAAAAAAGTCCCGAAGCACTCGGCGGCCATTGCCAAAGGCAACGAAACAACCGCCGATCCACCGGGATTGGGATAAAATTCACCGAACATTTTCGCTGTCATAACGGACGCTTCCGAGCCGCGAACAAACTGATGCGTCTGTTCGTAGGCAGTAATCGAAGGCTCAAACAACAGATAAACTGCCGCTCCTGCCAGAAAAGCGCCAAGAAATTGCGCAGTAAGGTAAATGGGTATTTTTCCGGCCTTCATTCGTTTGCTGAAAACCATTGCCAGCGTGACGGCGGGATTCAAATGAGCGTTTGAGAGGTGGCGAGTCAGATAGATAGCCAGCGTAACTCCAACTCCCCAGACAAATCCAATCTGAAAAATACTGTTATATTCCCCAAAAAGAACCGCTACGGCAACCGATCCGCACCCGAAAAGCGTCAGGATAAATGTCCCCATTGTTTCCCCAATAAATTCCCTTATATTATTTTTTATCTGTAACATTTTTATATATTTTAATCAGGTTTCCGGACATCGAAATATCGCTGTATCGTTCCTGCGCCAGCCGGAGGGCATTTTTCCGGCATTGCTTCAATAAAACATTATCGGCAAGAATTTTTGTAAGGGCGTCTGCAAGCGCATCTGCCGTATTTTCCTTATACAGAACGCCTCCATCCGAAACAATTTCGGGGAAAGAGCCGGAGGAAGGCTCAACAACGGGACGTCCTGCGGCAAAAGCTTCACAAACGTACAATCCTACCGCTTCATCAAATGTTACGGGCACGCTGACGACTGTGGTTTGTCTGTAAAAAGCGGCATGTTCGCTCAAAGCATACTTGTCGCTCCAGTCAACGTACTGCGCATAAGGCGACAGCAATGAGCGTACCTTTTTCAGGAAAGATTTGTCTTCGCCCGAATAGCCGCCTCCAATTTTCAGCATGAGGTTGGGGATAATGTTTTCTTTTTTTATCTTCACAAACGCTTCCGCAAGAATGTCCAGCCCGTTCAAACGGTTCATGCGGTAAAAAAAACCGATTACAGGGTCGGAAGGATAATATTCAGAGGCATATTTGGCCGTATTCAGCCCCGGATATACAACCTCAATATGTTTGATCTGATTTGTTCGCCGTAAAACAGACTGTTTATAGTATTCGCTCGAAGTCGTAAAACAATCAATATAACCGACATTGTCCCAAATCCCTTCCCATGCTTCGCCTGCATATTTCCCAAGCGGATCTATCCATATCTCTTCGTCTTGAAGGGAGCAGACTATTGGAATGTCTATTTCCTTTTTTATTACTTTGGCAATGCCGATGACGAGGCTGCTCGAAAGATGAATCAAGTCGGGACGCTCATGGTTTTTAGTCCAGTCGACTATCATCGTCATGTACTTTATAAAAACACGGTCTTTACCCTGAATCATAGAAAGCGTCATGTCTTCAAGCCCTGCCGGAGAAGTAGTCCCTGACATTGAAGCCGCCATGCTGAGCGACCAGTCGGAGTTGAGCAATCGCTCTATCCATCGCGGCATTTCCTTATTTTTTAAATATTTGCGGGCAACAAACAAGCTGATGGCCGGAAAAAACAAAGGTGTATCGCCCTGAAACGAAGCATCTTTGAGCGGCAAGTAGAGTGGCATGACCGTTACCTGATGCCCCGCCTTGCGCAGAGCGTTTACTTGTAAATTATCGCGAAAGCAGTTACCACAATAGAATGAATCACCCGAACCGGGAAGGATAAATAATATGTTCATACTTCAACTTGTTTTTCGATTGCGATTTCAACAGATTTATCAATGAAAACCCACACGCCTGCAATCAGCAGCAGCATGAAAACAAGCGCAGTAATCCATATTCCAATACTTACTCCGGCAACTCCTTCGATTACCGCTAAAAGAGAAAGCGCTACGCCTGCAAATACGGCAGACACGGGCACGATGCGGGTTTCTACCTTCAGCAGGCGGCTTATTCGCTCGTCGCTAAAGCCGATAGCGCGCAACAGATTGATTTGCCCTGCTCTGGAAATAAGATCTTTGCGCACAACGATAATCAAGCTTGCCATCCCAAGGAGTAATCCCAAACCTCCCAAAACAAGGAATATGGTTAAATAAGTATCGGTAACGCTGTTAAACTCTTTCAGTCTCTGTACGGTCGGAATAGCTGTTACTCCATACTCGCTCAAAGCCGTTTCCAGAAGCATTTTAACCGCTTCCGTTTCAGATTCGTTTACCCGAATGAGCGAAATTTCACTTCCGGTTATTTCATTCCATATTTCTTTAAATAAAGATTTATCCATCAGCAGATTCCCCTGGAAAACGGAGTTCTGTAATGCAGCAGCCAGCAGCAGGGAAATCTCCTCGCCGCGATCGGTTTCATAACGGACGGTATCGCCGATTTTCATTTGAAGACCCCAAAGAAGAACGGTTTCGTCGATCATCACCGGATAAACGTTGTCGCCCGTGGCTTTACAAATTTCGTCGAAGGCGGAAGTCCCGGCAGGATAAATGCTTTGCTTTACCTGAAAACGACTGTTTTTCAAGTCCCGCATATCTACCCCAAGCACGGTAGGGCGGGTAACTTTATTGAGATTCAGGCAGCTCGCGTCGTCTGCACCGTACTGCAACAGCTGCAACACCTGCGCATTACTCGGCAAGTCATTCAGCGAAAGTTTTTTGCGCCCCTCGTCGGTTGACAGGTTATGGTAAACCGGAACGCTCGTTTCGCACCAGAGCGTATAACCTCCCGTTCCGCTCTGCAATTTCGAACTGTCTGCAAAGCTGCGCCTGTTCAGCCCAACCGAAAAGACAATCAGTACGCCCGAAGCCAGCGTAACAAACGACAGGCCGACACGTTTACGGTTGGCGTACAGGTTTGCACGGATGATTTTCCAAAAACCGAAACGAGCGCTGTTATCAGGTTTGTCAGGTCTTATTTTCAATGGATTATCAATCCTGTTTATATTTCTTGTAATGGATAACCCCAAAACGACCAGCGCAATGGCTGTGCCTGCAAGCAAGCCTGTGAGCAAAGTCGGCGCGCCGGCATGTAAAGTAAAGCCGTCGGAATGAACAGCCCCCCTCCAAAGCGTATTTAACAGCATTACTATAAGCGCCGTGTAACAAATTCCCGCGATGACGCCCGCGACGGAAGCGCCTGTAACCGCCATAGTGGATTCTCGCCAAAGCAGGCTCGTTATGCGTTTTTTTGAAAATCCCAGTGCGCCAAGTAACGCTAATTCGCTGCGCCGCTGAAAAATCATCTCCGCAAGGGGAACAATCATTAACATAACAGCCGAAATAACGATAAAAATTCCGAGCGAGAGGAAAAGTGAAGCAAAATCAATACCGTTTTGTGCAGCTTTCAATCCCGCCTCTTTGGGATGCATAAGCTGAATACCGGTCATTTCAGGCCGAAGTTCGCTCAAATCAGGTACATCAGGGGTACGTAGCGCCGTTGCGCAACCGTATGCATTGCTCCATTTCGGGGCAACCACGCGATAAGGCGCTATCGCTTTGGGTGCAGAGCGGTACTGTGTCCAGTAATTTTCATCTTCTTTGGTAATGCGCGACATGTCGACAGGCAAATCGCTGTCCCAGTCGGTACATTTCTCTACGTCCGACAGTCCCGGAAAATCAGCGCTGAGCGTCCTGTCGGCAAGAATATCTTTAATATCCACAATGCCGGAAACGCGCAGCCTGACCGAATCCTCCCGAAGCGTTTTCAGGTCGCCCGAAACAAAAAACGTCATCGTTATGCTGTCGCCGATGCCGGCATTTAGCCGCTTAGCCGAATAATCGGAAAGGATAACATCATTACCGTCAAGACTTTCACCGGCATATTCGTCAGCCGCCGTAACGAAAGAATACGGGATAGCGTCGTTTCCGCAAATCAGCGAATTTACCATGTACGAAAACAGGCGATTTACCGGACTATTATCCCGGCAAACCGTTTCCACAAGTTCGCTTTGAAGAAAAATCCTGTCGGACGTTATTTCGTTCCCATTCACTCTGATTCCGGATAATGGCGGTGTCCAAACCTTTTCTATATCGGCTTCCGTCAGGGTTTCCGGCGTTAGGATAAGGTTGATTTTTCCGTCAATCTTAAGAATGGAAGCCAGCTCGCTACGGTTGACAAAAAGATTGCAGGGAATGACTTGTTCGTTCTTAAGGCTCATGTTCCCGCCCTTGTCTTTATCCATAATGCCTGCAAAAGCAAGACGGGCGGAGGTGGTATAACTTCCGGTAACGAACAGAGAGCCTGAAGGCGCCATGCCGGTTGCGGACAGCCGCAGAATGATGTCTGTCGGCGCTTGCCTGTTAGCCGACAGCTCGCGGGCAAGCATTTGATTGATTACGGCTCCGCCCGGGGGAATACCCGAATCATCCACACCCCAAACCATTACGGGTATAAACCGTCCGGCGTCGGAAACGAATCCGTTGACAAGCAATGCGGGTTTTGCTTTCCCTTCAAAAGCAGGCGCCTGTGCAAGCGCCTCTTCAAAAAACGAATTTCTGGAAAAAATAACAGTTTCCGTATCGCCAAGACGCTGCCTGACTCTTTGTACAAGCGTGTCGCGAACCGATTCTCCAATAATCAGGCTACCCGTTACAACGCCGGTCATGATGAGCGTTGCCGCTATTATCAGACGATAGCAGCGACGGTTATTTTTTATATTCAACCTGATTACATCGCTTACATTCATGACAGTAGCCCGTCTTTGAGGGTTAATACTCGCTCTGCTTCCGCGACAGATTCCTTTGAATGACTGACCATCAGGATGGTTGTGCCCAGCTCCGTGTTCATTTTTTTCAGCAGGGCGATTGTGTTTCTTGCATTGCGGCTGTCTAATTGTCCGGAAGGTTCGTCGGCAAGAAGTAGTACGGGTTTCATAACAAGCGCTCTGCAAAGCGCCGCACGACTTGCTTCGCCGCCGGAAACAGTAGCGGGAAAATGATTCGCAAGCGAGGCGATTCCCACTATATTCATCAGAAAACCTGCATACGTTACCTGCTCTTCCGTTGCTTTTTTCTGCGCGGCAATCGTCGGCAGCAATATGTTCTGTTGCAAGGTGTACTGAGGAAGCAGCCGGTGGTCCTGAAAAACAAAGCCTATTTTGCGGTTGCGCAGCTCCGGGATGTTTGTACGGGAATTGATCAGCTCGCCGTCGAGCAAATAGACGCCTTTATCCGGTTTTATCAATGTCCCGATGATGCTAAGCAAAGTCGTCTTGCCCGAACCGGATTCTCCCGTAACGGCAACAAATTCCCTCTTTGCAACGGAAAGATTTACGCCTCGAAGCACATCATTGGCGTTACTTCCGTCAGGGTACGATTTTTCAATATCTTTGAGATGAAGCATGACGTTTATTATAAAAGCGGGTTGAATATACAACACATCTAAAAAAATGCATTCATTGCATTCATTGGCATAGTAGACTTGAAAAACATCGAAAGGTTTAACCCACATTGCAGTTTTTTTATGGAAAGAGAAATAAATCAACTCATCAAGGACTGTGAGAATTTCTTGATTAAGAACTGCTATCTTCAGAGCCGTATTGACAGATATAAATCTTTATGGTGGCACGGCATTATTCAATGTATCCTTTGAATAGCTTATTCCATGGTAACGTTCAAGACAGTCTATTGTTTTCAACTTGCTGCCCGGACTGAACAGACGGCTTACAACCAGGTGCCGAAACATATCCGATCTGACTTGCCCAAATCCGATATGGTCGTACAGCCGTCCAAAGACAAGTTCCGGCCCGACTACCCTGATGCTGTCGTTTGTGATTGTTTCGACAAAGTTTCTCAACGCTGTTTCGTCCCTGTCGATGAAAAGATCGTCCACAAAATCGCCCTGCGCACGGACGTACTGCATAGCCTGTTCTTCCGGACAAACAACCTCACATTCCGTGCGACCGGTACCAAAACTGCGCTCAACCTTGTATTGCTCCCTGTGTTTTGAAACAACCTGAACGCTGATAGTACCCGATTTGTTGGCTTTCCGGCGTACAAACATGTGGCAAATATACGACTTTTTTCGCGTGGAACACCCATTTTTGACTTTTTTTTGTACCGTAACTAACTGATTATTAATGGTAAATTTCTCAGATTTTTGGGTGCGCAAAACAGGAAAGAGTATGCAAACGAAAAAAAGTGCAGAAAAAATTTGTATATGCAAAATAAGAAATGTATTTTTGCAGTCGAAATATTAAGATATAACAGTAAAAAAATAGAAAATGAATAAACTCTCTGTTTTTCATGTAAATAAATGCGATTCAACCCTCCTTATGGCGGGCTGTGGCACGATCTTTGCGAGAGAGAGAGAGAGAGAGAGAGAGAGAGAGAGAGAGAGAGAGAGAGAGAGATGGCCAGGCGTATATAACATATAATATTGATGTACGCATATACGCGGAAGATAATAAAAACAAATCATTTAAATCACATAACCATGTCGCCGTTTTTTTCGGAATAGGCGACGGAAAGACACTTTTTTCTTCACATAAATATATTCAAACAGGTATTGCCGGCACGGATTTCCGTCAAAACCGGGTCAGGTTTTACCGGTATCAAGCCCGATTTTGCCCAACGGTAAGCTTGATATTTCTCCGCGTCATGCCGGTCTTTTCGGAACGGCGGAACTCATCTCATAGTTAACAACAGATTTTAATTATTAAGAATATGACAAAGAAACTTATTAACGGCATAATAAATGCCAAACTTAAAAAACAGATGAGAATCATGATGCTGTTTGCCCTGCTTTTGATTGCGGGCACGGTCATGACGAGTGCGCGCAGCGGCTATTCGCAGGCAACGCCCGAACCGCAGCAGAACAGAACCCGCATCACGGGTACGGTAGTCGACC
>JAISXV010000226.1 GCA_031270335.1 Prevotellaceae bacterium
GCAACGGAAACAAACCGGATTTTAGCGGCTTTTAACTCCATTCCGGCACAGTTGGCAAAGGAAAATCGCAAATTTCAGTACAAAATTATCAAGACAGGAGCGCGAGCATACGAGTTCGAAAATTCTTTAGACTGGTTACAAACAGCAGGAATTGCACGTAAATGTATGAAAATAAGCGAAGGACTGTTTCCTTTGGAACTTTTTGCGCATTATAATTCGTTTAAGATCTATCTTTCGGACACAGGATTGCTGTCATCGAAATTCAATCTTTCGCACAACGTAGTGTTAAGCGATTTGCCGGGTTTCGAAAACATAAAAGGAGCGCTGGCTGAAAATTATGTTTTTTCAACTCTGGTAACAAATGGATATACACCATTTTATTGGGAATCGGATGGCAAGGCGGAAGTCGATTTTGTAGTTCAAAACCGAGATGGCAAAATCATCCCGATTGAAGTGAAATCATCGGAACATAATCGGTCTAAAAGTCTGCAACAGTTTGTAAACAAGTATAAACCTGATTATTCGATACGGATTTCGGCAAAAAATTTCGGATTCGAAAACGGCATTCAATCAATTCCGTTGTATGCGGTATTCTGTATTTAAGTTTTTTTGTTCGTTTAAAAAAAAACAACTTACTTTGCACAAGTAAATTAAAATATTTTTTGTGTATGAAACGAGTATATTATCTTTTATTTTTAGCATTATTTGCCTGTATGACAATGTCATGTCAACAGAGCGAGAGAAGTTTTTTTTCGGATGAGAAATATCGGGAACAGGTAAAAATCGATTTTCAACAGCGTAAATCAATGATAAATCATACGAGATCGAAGGCGCTTTTTTCTGTTTTCGACAGACCCGATTTGAGTTTGGAAGAAAAAGAAGCTCTGGAATTTCTGTTTGCGTATATGCCTTTGAATGATTTATCGGACTACAATGGCGATTTCTTTCTTTCACAGACGCGTGCGGCTTTCGAAGCACGTGATTTTTTTGAGTGGGGCGCAAAAATTCCCGAAGAAATATTCCGCCATTTTGTGCTGGTTTATCGTATTAATAATGAGAATTTAGATTCTGCGCGAATTGTGTTTTTCAACGAACTGAAAGACCGTGTGAAAAATCTCAGTATGGAAGAGGCGGCTCTGGAAGTTAATCACTGGTGTCACGAAAAGGTAAATTACAGAGCCACAGATGGCAGGACCTCGTCTCCTCTGGCTTTGGTGAAAACAGCCTGGGGACGTTGCGGCGAGGAATCGACCTTCACTACAACCGCTTTACGCGCTGTAGGAATCCCTGCACGACAATGTTATACGCCTCGATGGGCGCATACCGACGACAATCACGCCTGGGTCGAAGTGTGGATCGACGGTAAATGGCATTACATGGGCGCCTGCGAACCCGAACCGGTACTCGACGCCGCATGGTTCACTGCTCCCGCAAAAAGAGCGATGATGGTGCACACGAACGTTTTTGGCAAATACACGGGCGAAGAAGAGAAAAACGTCGATAAACCAATGTATTCTACTATCAATCTGTTGTCGAACTATACCGCCGTCCGCGAAGCGAAAGCCTTGATAACCGACGCCGGAGGCCAAGCTGTCGTCGGCGCTAAAGTCGCTTTCAAAGTGTATAACTATGCTGAATATTATTCGATTGTCGAATCGGTAACAGATTCTGCGGGAAAAGCATCGATATACACCGGTATGGGAGATCTGCTGGTGTGGGCAAGTAAAGACGGCGTTTTCGGATATGCTGTTTCATCGCCGGAAAATGAGAGCGTTACAATCGTTTTAAACAAAAAGAAAGGCGACAGTTTCGATGACAGTTTCGAAATTGTTCCGCCCTCGGAACAGAAGGTTGCAGGAACGCCCTCAGATCTCGCTGCCGAAAACGGAAAGCGGCTTCGTCGGGAAGATTCTATACGCAAGGCATATATGGATACGTTCATCAATGAACAAACGGCTAAAGATTTTGCATCAAAACTGAATTTGTCTGCCGACGAAACATGGAAATATCTTAATTCGGCGCAGGGAAACTGGAGCGAAATACAAAAATTTATCGGAAAACATAAGGACGACAAATATCTGTTTCCGTTTCTTTCGTCCGTGTCGAGCAAAGATTTGCGCGATGTTCCCGAACATATACTCACAAGTCATTTGCAGGGATTTCATAAAATCGGCGTAAAAACCGGAACACCAGACGATATCGTTACCCGGAATCTGCTTTCGCCAAGAATATCAAGAGAAATCATCCGTCCATGGAGAAAATTTTTCCAGAGCGAATTCGATAACAGCATAGTAGAAGACGTCCGGGCAAATGTCGGTGAAATAGTCAATTATGTGAAAGAGAATATCAAAATCGACGATGAACAGAACTATTATAACTGTCCTTTAACACCGCAAGGCGTCTATGACATGAAAATAGCCGATCGGCATTCACGCAATATCTTTTTCGTTTCCTTATGTCGAAGCGCCGGTATTGCGGCTCGTCTGAATCCGGCTACATTGCGTCCGCAATATTTCGACGGCGAATGGAAAAACGCTGAATTTGAGAATGATATCAAGGAAATATATCCTCAGGCAACAGTCGCTTTCGTCAACGCCAAAGAAAATATACTCAAACCTCAGTACGAAACTCATTATACCTTAGCCCGTTTTCAGGATGGCGATTTCTCGACGCTGAACCTGCGTGGAAATGTTTCAACTGTTTCGGTCGATGAGGGTTACTATCGATTGATGATTGGCAGCAGGGCAAACGACGGTTCGGTAACAATAAGCAATAAGTATTTCGAAATCAAGGAAAAACAGTCGCTTAATCTGGAAATCAAGATGCCGGAAGTTATTCGAAAAATGCAGGTTTTGGGAATAATCGATATGAATACGAAAATCACTCTGGCCGATAATGAAACTACATTGAAGGATTTGTCCAACGGAAACGGAGTGATGCTGTGTTTTGCCGACCCCGACAAAGAACCGACAAAACATATCTTGCAGGATTTGCCCGCTCAAACCGGCGAATTGAACAAGTGGAACGGCGGTATTCTGTTCCTTGTTCCCGACGACAAACTGAGCCGGGCTTTTGACAATACGGTGTTCAAAAACTTGCCGAAAAATACTGTCTGGGGCGTCGATAACAAACGTTCTCTCTTGAACGAAACGATATCAACTCTGAAACTGGATTTTAACGACAATTTCCCGTTAACGCTGCTTTTGACGAATAATGGCGGAATAATTTATTATTCGGCAGGATATAAAATAGGTGTCGGCGAAAATATTGTGAAAATGATTAAAACAAAATAAGGCAAAAAAAGTCCACAGATTATACAGATTTGCACAGAAAAATCTGTGGACAAAATCTGTGGACTTGCATCCGAAGGCAATCCTATTAATCCTACAATCCTATAAATCTTAATCGGGTTTAGCAATAGCCGTGGTTGTTGTTTTGCTATAATAATATCATCCTTTCAGGATTTTCTGCTCTTGTATCTCGATGTTTTTATTTGACAAAACAAAGTATCATGCAAAGAAAACTTCTTTGCGATACTCCTTGCGTTCTTTGCGTTAAAAAAATATTCGAAGTATAAATCCTAATCGAACATCATCCGGCAATGGTATCCGTATATCTTTCATGAAAACAAGTAAAATGATGTTTGCCGTGTGTTACATCACCGGAAAAATACGGAAAAACAGTTACGATTTCAGCCGGAAAACTATTAACGACAAAGAAAATTTTCTCTATGTCCAAGCGATTGATTATACGGATATTAGATACTGATTTCAGAAGCTGCGCACTTCATAAAACAGCACAATCGGCAGACAAAGTCAAAAAAAATTTGACAATTTTGTATGCAATTCAAAAAAAAGAATTACCTTTGCCGCCGAAATTTTCTTAAAAAAGTATTATAATGAATTATTTAACAGCAGACAAAAAGCAGGAAATTTTCAAAGATTACGGAAAGTCTAATACAGACACCGGCTCTCCGGAGAGCCAGGTCGCTCTATTTTCCTACCGTATCAGCCATCTTACGGCGCATTTGAAGGTCAATAAGAAAGACCATAACACCGAGCGCTCATTGTTGCGAATGGTGGGTAAAAGACGCCGTTTGCTTGATTATTTAAAACGGGTTGATATTGAAAGATACAGGAATATAGTTAAAGCTCTGAATCTTAGAAAATAAAAGGACTGTAAAAGAAGGTGATTCTATAATGTATTACCTTCTTTTTTTATCTTACATTGAATTGAAATAGAAATGAATATCGTTAAAAAGACAATTGTACTCAAAGATGGCCGGGAAATAGAGATTGAGACCGGTAAGTTAGCAAAGCAGGCAGATGGTTCTGTCGTAGTAAAGATGGGTAAGACAATGCTTTTAGCCGCAGTAACCTGCGCAAAAGAAGCAAAACCCGAAGTTGATTTCATGCCTTTACAGGTGGAATACAAAGAAAAATACGCCGCATCGGGACGTTTCCCCGGCGGATTTTTGAAACGGGAAGCACGTCCTTCCGATAATGAAATACTTACATCCAGATTGGTCGATAGAGCTTTGCGCCCTCTTTTCCCCGACGATTTTCATGCCGAAGTATTTGTTACTATCACCTTAATATCTGCCGACAAGGACATTATGCCCGATGCACTCGCAGGATTGGCGGCGTCGGCGGCGCTGGCGGTGTCGGATATCCCGTTCAACGGACCCATTTCGGAAGTCCGTGTAGCACGTGTAAACGGCGAATTTGTGGTGAATCCGAATTTTTCGCAGTTAGTAGAAGCCGACCTTGACATCATGGTAGGCGCAACCATCGAAAATATCATGATGGTCGAAGGCGAAATGAAAGAAGTGTCGGAACACGACATGCTCGAAGCAATAAAATTTGCTCACGAAGAGATTAAAAATCATTGCAAAGCCGTACTGGAATTGCAGGATGAAGTGGGAAAAACCACAAAAAGAGAATATTGCCACGAAGAAAATGACGAAGATTTGCGCAAAGCGATCGAAGAATTTTGTTACGACCGCTGTTATCAAATCGCAAAATCCGGAACAGGCAAACATGAACGTACCGAAGCTTTCGAGGCTCTGGTAGAAGAGTTTATCGAAACCATTCCCGAAGAAGAACGCGAAGAAAAAATGTTGATGATCACGCGCTATTATCACGACGTCGAAAAACGTGCGATGCGCAGAATGATACTCGATGAAGGCATTCGCCTGGACGGACGTTCGACAACCGAAATACGTCCGATATGGAGCGAAGTCGATTACTTGCCTGCCGCACACGGTTCGGCAATATTTACCCGCGGCGAAACACAATCGCTGACTTCCGTTACGCTCGGCACCAAACTTGACGAAAAACAGGTCGACGACGTGCTGGTGCAAGGCTCGGAACAGTTTGTGCTGCACTATAATTTCCCGCCCTTCTCGACAGGAGAGGCAAAACCTGTCCGCAGTGTCGGCAGAAGGGAAATCGGACACGGCAATCTGGCTTACAGAGCCTTGAAACCGATGGTACCGATGGGAGAGGATAATCCTTACGCCGTACGCGTTGTTTCCGACATTCTGGAATCGAACGGTTCCTCGTCGATGGCTACTGTTTGCGCAGGCACTCTGGCGCTTATGGACGCAGGAATCCAACTGAAAAAGCCTGTTTCGGGAATAGCCATGGGTCTGATATCCGAAAACAAAGCCAGCCGATACGCTGTTTTGTCCGATATCCTTGGCGACGAAGACCATCTGGGCGATATGGATTTCAAAGTGACGGGAACCAAAGACGGTATCACCGCTACTCAAATGGATATCAAAGTGGACGGACTGTCGTACGAAGTACTCGAAGAGGCTTTGGAACAGGCTAAAAAAGGACGTATGCACATTCTTGGCGAGATGTTGAAAACAATGTCGGAACCGAGAGAAGATTACAAACCTTTCGTACCGCGCATACAACAGATTGTTATACCTGCCGATACTATCGGAGCGGTTATCGGTCCGGGTGGAAAGGTGATTCAGGAAATCCAGAAACTCACCGGCACGACAATCACTATCACCGAAAAAGACGGAAAAGGTTTTGTTGACGTATTCGCTCCCGACAAGGAAGTTATCGAAGACGCTATAGCACGAATCAAAATCATCGTTTTCGGTCCCGAACCCGGAACTGTGTATAAAGGAAAAGTCAGAGCAATCCACAGTTACGGCGCATTTGTCGAAATCCTTCCCGGAAAAGACGGGCTGTTGCATATCTCCGAAATCGACTGGAAACGGCTGAATACTGTTGAAGAAGTCTTGAAAGAAGGCGATGAAGTCGAGGTTAAACTTCTGGAAATAGAAGAGAAAACAGGCAAACTGAGACTGTCGAGACGCGTACT
>JAISXV010000237.1 GCA_031270335.1 Prevotellaceae bacterium
TCAAATACAACACTTTCGATGTCACTTCGCAATTGAAAGAAGGAAATAATGCAATCGGCGTTATACTGGGCAACGGGCGTTTTTTCACTATGCGAAACAGAAATGTCCGTAATTTCGGATTTCCACAGATGATTTTGCAGCTTGAAATCAAGTATTCCGACGGCAGCAAGCAGACAATCCTCAGCGACGATTCGTGGAAAGTTACAGCCGACGGTCCGATTCTGGCAAATAACGAGTTCGACGGCGAAGAATACGACGCCCGGAAAGAATTTCCCGGCTGGAATAAAACGGGATTCGACGATTCGAGATGGTTACAGGCAGAGATTGTTGACGCGCCCGGCGGAACGCTCGAAGCCCAGACTAACAGGAACATCAAAGTAATGGAAACGATACGTCCGGTCTCGGTCAACGAAATTCAGCCGGGAGTATTTGTCATGGATATGGGTCAAAATATGGTTGGCTGGTTGCGTATGAAGGTGAAAGGTAAAGCCGGCGACGAGGTACAACTGCGTTTTGCAGAACTGCTCAACGACGACGGGACGCTTTACACAGCCAATCTGCGGGGCGCCAAAGCCACCGACAAGTATGTCCTGAAAGGCGAAACCGACGAAATATGGTCGCCGTCATTTACTTATCATGGTTTTCGTTTTGTCGAAATTTCGGGATTTCCGGGTAAACCCACTGCCGACAATTTCGAAGGATTGGTTGTTTTCGACGAAATGGAGACGACAGGCGAGTTCGAAACATCTAACGAAACTATAAATCAGGTTTATAAAAACGCATGGTGGGGCATCAAAGGAAATTATCGCGGGATGCCGACCGACTGTCCGCAACGCGACGAACGTATGGGATGGCTTGGCGATCGCGCCGTAGGTTCGCACGGCGAAAGTTTCATCTTCAATATCAACAACTTGTACGCCAAATGGCTCGACGACATCGAACAGGCGCAACGTGAAGACGGGTCGATTCCCGACGTGGCGCCTAACTACTGGAGCGTGTACAGCGACAATATGACATGGCCCGGCGCTTACGTTATTATTGCCAACATGTTATACGAACAGTACGGCGACCGTAAACCCATCGAAAAGCATTACGAGTCGATGAAGAAATGGATATCTTACATGGAAGGAAAATATCTCAAAGACAGCATCATGACCAAAGACACTTATGGCGACTGGTGTATGCCGCCCGAATCGCCCGAACTGATTCACTCCAACGACCCCGCCCGTAAAACCGACGGTGTTGTATTGAGTACAACGTTTTATTACAGAATGCTTTATCTGTTGGAAAAATTCGCCGTTCTGCTCGATAAGGAAGACGACGCAGAAGCATTTGCCCAAAAGGCGGAAGTTATCAAAAACGCTTTCAACGACAAGTATTTCAACAAAGAAACCAAGCAGTACAGCAACAACACTGTCACGTCAAATCTTCTCCCGTTATGTTACGGCATGACGCCCGACGAATATAAGGAAGGCGTTTTCAAAAACATTGTCGATAAAACAATGGGCGAATGTAAGGGTCACGTAAGTACCGGATTAGTTGGAATGCAATGGCTTATGCGCGGATTGTCGGACTACGGACGTTCTGATATCGCATACAAAATTGCGACCAACCGCGATTATCCGAGTTGGGGCTATATGATTGAAAAAGGAGCGACTACAATCTGGGAACTCTGGAATGGCGACACTGCAAATCCGGACATGAACTCCGGCAATCACGTGATGCTGCTCGGCGACCTGCTTGTCTGGTTCTACGAGTATCTGGCAGGAATACAGAACAGTCCGACCGGCGCAGGATTCGAGGAAATCGTGATGAAGCCTTATCCTGTCGAAGGATTGAATCATGTCAAAGCCTCGTACAAATCGGCAAGAGGACTCATCAAGAGCGAATGGACAAAGGATAACGGTCAATTCCTGTGGAACATAACCGTGCCTTGTAACTCCACCGCCACAGTTTATGTCCCTATCACAACGGACAAAAGCAAAGTAACCGAAAGCGGCAAAAAAGCGGCGGCGTCGAAAGGCGTGAAATTCCTTCGTCTGACGGATAAATATCGAGTATTCAAAGTAGGTTCTGGAAATTACAGTTTCAAAGTGGAATGAAGTATGAACGATGAAGTATGAAGTATGAAGTATGAAGTATAAAGTATGATGTATGAAGTATGAACGATGAACGATGAACGATGAACGTGACAACGATGAAGTATAAAGTATGAACGATGAACGATGAACGATGAACAAATTTGTCATACTTCATCGTTCATACTTCATCGTTCATACATCATACTTCATACATCATACTTCATACATCATACTTCATACATCATACATCATTCATACTTCATACATCATTCATACCTCATACTTCATACATCATCGTCCATTCTCAATTATTTGTCGTACCTTTGAGGCGTTAATTTTAATATATTATTGAAATATGAAAAAAAGTATTTTTATTACTAAAATGTTGATTTTTGCAATGATATGTGGTTATTGCACTAATCTTGAAGCTCAGAATAAGTATCCTGAACCTGAGCCGATGAAGCCGGGAATGTCGGAATTTTGGACTCCGCAACCGAAAATTGTTACTCCCGGAAAGGCTACCGATAACGCTGTGATTTCTGCGCCTTCGGACGCCATTGTTTTGTTCGACGGTAAAGACCTTTCTGCATGGAAGAGTTCCAATAAGGAAGGAAATGAACCGAAATGGATTGTTAAAGACGACATTATCATTGCTACTCCGACCGGAAGCATCGAAACAAAACAACATTTCGAAAACTTCCAGTTGCATATCGAATGGCGAATTTCCGAAGACGTAAAAGGGAAAGGTCAGGGACGCGGCAACAGCGGAGTGTTTTTGCAGGGCATATACGAACTGCAAGTACTTGATTCCTATCAAAGTGAAACGTATGCGAACGGGCAGGCGGGAAGTATCTACAAACAGTCGCCGCCATTGGTGAACGCCATGCGTAAACCTGGCGAATGGAATGTGTACGACGTCATCTATTCAGCTCCGATATTCAAAAAAGATGGAACATATCGAATACCGCCGCGTATAACGGTGATCCATAACGGCGTTGTGATACAGGATAATACTACGATTTTGGGAACAACCGAGTATATTGGATTTCCGAGAGTGGTCGAACATGGCGCCGGTCCCATAATGCTTCAGGATCACGGTAACGCCGTCAATTTCCGTAATATCTGGATAAGAGAATTATAACGGATGAGGAAACAGTTTTGCCTGTCGATTCTGTTGATTGTCGTTTGCTGTATATTAAAAGCGCAGTATGTTGATTATGGCGAAGATCCGGCGCGCCTTCGATGGCGTCAGATCAAGACGGAACACTATCGCGTAATCTATCCGGCAAGTAACGAACGACGGGCAAATCTGTATGCGGATATTCTCGAAACCATTTATTCTTACGAACGCAATACCTTACAGACGAAACGAAGTTCGGTTGTTCCGATAATTTTGCATCCGTACAGTGTCAGTTCGAACGGGATGGTGTCGTGGGCGCCGAAACGTATGGAACTGTTGCCATCGCCCGATTTTGATTCCCGACTGCAACGTCCCGAACTGAACTTGCTGACGCACGAATCGCGACATATTGTCCAGATGGATAAACAGAACAGCGGGATATTCAGACCGTTCTATTTTCTTTTCGGGGAACAGACGATTGGTATTGCATCATTTCTAAAACCCCAATGGCTTCTGGAAGGCGAGGCTGTAGTTGCGGAAACAGCCTTGTCTTCTTCGGGGCGGGGGCGAAAAGCATCATTTTTGACGCCATACAGAGCGCAGATTGCCACAGGGAAGAATTTTTCGTTAGACAAGTGGTTTTTAGGGTCATACAGAGATAATACTCACGATTTCTACGCTTTGGGATATGCAATGACTTCATATTCAAGACTGAATTACGGAGCCGACGTCTGGAACAAAGTCTGGAACGACATGAACCGGTCGCTGTTTTACCCGTTTGCATTGAAGAAAAATACCGGATTGACTTCCACAAAACTGTTTAAAGCAACTTTCGAAGCGCTTGGTAAAGAATGGGATGCGTTGACGCCCGAAAATCCCGATTCATTGACTTTTATTTCAAAAAAACACAGGAGATATATTTCCTACAAATATCCGCAGGAAATAGAAAACGGCGTTATCTGTCTGAAAACAAGTCTTTCGGATATTCCTGCCATAGTGTTAATCAATTCGTCGGGGAAAGAACATTTTTTGACTTATACGGGAAATATCAACAGTAAACTCATTCACAGCGACGGTTTTGTGTATTGGACGGAATATATCCCCGGCATAAGATGGCAACACGAAAATTATTCGGTTGTCAAACAGTTGAACCTCCAAACCTTGCAAGTCGAAACTATTTCGAAACGCAGCAGATATTTCACTCCGGCTGTGTCGCTCACAAAAATCGCCGTTTTCGAACACGAACCCGACGGTCAGAACAATATTGTACTGATAGACAGGTCGGGACAAAAGTTGAAATCGTATCCGGTGATTGACAATATGCCTGTGCAGGACATGGTTATCGACGATAACGGAAAAATATTGGCTGTGCTGACCGGAAAGGGAAACGCTGTCTTCCGGCTTGATCCAAACACTTCGCAGTGGGAAAAACTGCTGGATTATCAACGTACTAACATCGAATCGCTGCAAATACACGGCGAGCGCCTGCTTTTCGAATCGGGATACAACGGAGTGAACAACATTTATTCGTTCGACACAGTATCGCTGTCCGTCAAACAGCTGACAAATTCAATATTTGGTTCGTTTTCGGGAACTTTCGCCCGTGACGGAAGCAAACTTTACGTGTCGGACTATTCCGCTAAGGGATACAGGATTGCAAGTATCGACACAAAACGCCTTAACGAAAAAAACATAACTTTCGACAATCCTTACAAGTTCCGGACAGCTGAAGCTCTTTCGGCTCAGGAATCGTTCAACATCGACGATTATACTTTCAGCGACACGGTCAAATACGTTTCTAAACCTTACAAAAAAGCTGCAAATCTGTTCAATATTCACAGTTGGTTTCCGTTTTACCTCAATCTGGACGAAGCTACGGAGAATTACCGATTCGAATACAATCAGATTAAACCCGGCGTTTTCCTTCTTTCGCAGAACAGACTGAATACTTTGACCTCGCAAGCCTCATATTATTACGACAATATCGAAAAAGTTCATCACGGATTTTTATCGTTGAAATATTCGGGCTGGTTTCCTGTCCTGAGTTTCAAGATGAACGTCGGCGGGCAAAAATATCGCATTGCATACGACGGTTCACATATTTATGCTCTGGAAAATCGGAACAGAGTGACTGCAACATTTTCGGCATATCTCCCGCTGAAATTTACAAACGACTATAACGTACACGGATTACAGCCGTTTACGAACTTTAAATACGATGACAGAATCACAGGCAATGAGAAACAGCAATATTACACTTATCTGCACGCCGGGGTATATTATTACAGGTATCGCACTTTGGCTCACAACGATATATTTCCGAAATTCGGCTGGCAAATGTGGCTGAATTATATCGGAAATCCGACGAACGACATGAGCGAATTGCTTGTTGGAAAGGCAAATTTGTATTTGCCCGGCATATTGCGCAGTCACAGGTTGAGGATAAGCGCTTCCGCACAGCGTCAATTGATATCCGACAACACAAGGTATCATTTTTTCGACCAGTATGTCGATATCGCACGCGGACAAAATTACAGCAATTATATTGATGAAAAACAAATTTACACTGTCAAAGGCGATTATTCGTTTCCGATTGTTTATCCCGACCTCAAAGTCGGCTCGTTGATGTATCTGTCGAGAATCAGAGGAAATATATTTTACGACGTTACAATAAAACAGCCATCGTATGGATTTGATTTGACGCTCGATATGTTCCTGTTAAGGATAAGATATTCACCCGTAACTCTGATGTTCAGAACGGTAAAAATACCCGGATATGATTTTATTAACAGCTTTTCGATGGGAGTAAGTTTTTAAAAAAAATCATTGCGACCGAAGACAAATCTAAAATCGTAAATCTAAAATAAAAAGCGTTCTAAATCCACTAATCGCAACATAAATTATAGTTTGCGTTTGAGTGATAACAGGCTGTTAATTCTTTGAAGTTTTATTACTTAGTAATGAAAATGCTGTTATATTTTCATTAATGCATGTTAAAATTTGTAAGATAAAAAAATATTGTACCTTTGCGCCGTTGAAAAATAAGATATAAAGTATGAAATATAATGTAACAGACAGATTTTGGTGGCGTTCGCGGTTAATTAAAAAATCGTGAATGACGGATTGCTGTGCATTTTGATATGAGGGCTGTCGGGATTTCACGACAGCCCTCAACGTTTTCAGGAAAACAGATTGAATAAAAAATAACGAAATGATGGATTATAATGTTAATGACAAAGGATTTTACGGTGAATTTGGAGGCGCTTATATCCCCGAAATCCTGTATTCCAATGTCGAAAATCTCAGAAAGAACTATCTGCGGATTATCGACGAAGATGATTTCAAAGCCGAATTTGACGTTTTGATGCGTGATTATGTAGGACGACCTTCGCCGCTGTATTTTGCCAAACGTCTGTCGGACAAACACGGGACGCGCATATATCTCAAACGCGAAGACCTGAACCACACCGGCGCTCACAAGATTAACAACGCCATCGGTCAGATACTTTTGGCGCAACGTATGGGTAAAACCCGTATCATCGCCGAAACGGGAGCAGGACAGCACGGTCTGGCGACGGCGACTGTCTGCGCTTTGAAAGGGATGAAATGTATTGTTTACATGGGCGAAACTGATGTTGCCCGTCAGCAGCCCAATGTGCAAAAGATGAAAATGCTCGGCGCCGAAGTGCGTCCCGTATTGAGCGGTAACAAAACCCTCAAAGACGCTACTAACGAAGCCATTCGCGACTGGTGCTGCAATCCGTCGGACACGCATTACATCATCGGCTCGACCGTCGGACCTCACCCCTACCCCGACATGGTAACCCGTTTTCAGAGCATCATAAGCGAGGAAATCAAATCGCAACTCGCCGGAAAGGAGGGTCGCGATTATCCCGATTATCTCATCGCCTGCGTCGGCGGAGGAAGCAACGCCGCCGGCTCGTTCTATCATTATCTGGACGACACAAGGGTGAAACTTATCGGAATAGAAGCCGCCGGTATGGGTATCGACACAGACAAAACCGCCGCAACGATTCATCTCGGCAAACGCGGTATCATCCATGGCAGCCGTACTTTCGTGATGCAGGACGACGACGGGCAAATCACCGAGCCATACTCCGTTTCGGCGGGATTGGATTATCCGGGAATAGGTCCCATACACGCCAATCTCTTCGTAACGCGACGTGCGGAATATCTGGCTGTTACCGACGACGAAGCTCTCAATGCCGCTCTGGAACTGACGCGGCTGGAAGGAATTATTCCGGCTTTGGAATCGTCGCACGCACTCGCTGTTTTCGGACAGAAAAAATTCCGTCCGGACGATCTTATCGTCCTGACACTGTCGGGAAGAGGCGATAAGGATATGGAAACACTCCTTGGGAGTTAAGAACTAAGAGTTAAGAGTTGAGAGTGATGAGTGATGTAATGAGTAAGTTAACAGGCATTATTTGCATATTTGGACTTCCGACTGTTTGTCGAAACTTTCGCCATTTGATTGCGACCGAAGGCAAATCTACAATCGTAAATCTACAATCTAAAATAAATCGAAACTTTCGCCACAGTCTGTTGATTGCGACCGAAGGCAAATCTAAAATCGTAAATCTACAATCTACAATCTAAAATAAGTATATATGGACACAAAAATAACAGTTACAAGTAAAAAGTTACTCGCCGATTTGCAGACTCCGGTGAGCATTTATCTAAAAGTACGGGACATGTCGCCACAGTCGGCGCTGCTCGAAAGTTCCGATTATCATTCTGCTGACAACAGTTTTTCGTTTATCGGGATTGAACCGATTGCAAGTTTTTCGGTTGTCAATGGCAAGGTTATCACGCAATATCCCGACGGGGATATTATCGAAAGTTCGCTTGCAGAACGCAGTTTGCAGTTGCAGTTGAACGATTTTGTGAAAAGTTTTGACATCGAGGGCGACAACAGCCTCGAAAACGGATTTTTCGGATACACCGCTTACGATACGGTCAAATATCTGGAAAATATTGCCGTCGATTCCTCTCCCGATGCCTTGCCGGAAATAAAGTATATCCTCTATCGTTTTGTGATTGCCATCAATCACCTGCGTAACGAAATGAGTATAACCGAAAATCTGACGGCGGGACAGCCAAGCCGTATGGACGAACTGATTTCGACTATCGACAGTCGCAACTTTCCTGTTTACGACTTTACGGCGCAGGGCGAAGTAACTTCGTCTGTCACCGACGAGGATTATAAGGCGATGGTGGCGCAGGGAATCACGCACTGTTTGCGTGGCGACGTGTTTCAGATTGTGCTTTCGCGACGTTTCGAACAGCGTTTTACGGGTGATGATTTCAAGGTGTACAGGGCTTTGCGTTCGATAAATCCTTCGCCGTATCTTTTCTATTTCGATTTCGGCTCGTACCGGATATTCGGTTCGTCGCCGGAAACGCATATCAAAGTCGCTAAAAACATTGCGACTATCGACCCTATCGCCGGCACTGTTCCGCGTACGGGCAACGACGAAAAAGACACCGAATTAGCAAAAATCCTGCTCGAAGACCCGAAAGAAAACGCCGAACATGTGATGCTGGTCGATTTGGCTCGTAACGACCTCAGCCGTAACTCAACAAACGTGTATGTGAAGTCGTACAGGGAGATACAGTTCTATTCGCATGTGATTCACATGGTGTCGCGCGTGTGCGGTGAAATATCGCCGGACGTTAACCGTATCAGTCTGTTTGCGGATACTTTTCCGGCGGGGACGCTTTCGGGCGCTCCGAAAGTGCGTGCGATGCAATTAATCAATCAGATCGAACGGCATCCGCGAGGGATATACGGCGGCTGTATCGGTCA
>JAISXV010000274.1 GCA_031270335.1 Prevotellaceae bacterium
TATTGAACGGGCTTGGTATTGCGGTTATTTCGACCTCGAAAGGCGTGATTACCGACAAAGAAGCCCGCGAACTGAATGTCGGCGGCGAAGTGCTTTGTTATGTTTATTAATTAACAAAAACATATCTTTATCAGGTAGATAGAAATGAATAGCAGAATTGGAAAATATATTTGGGAATGGACATACGCTTTGTTGTGGTGTCTGTTGCTTTTGTCAGCGACATTTCCAAGTATTTTTTTAGATAATGATTTTTCGTTTTTAAATATGCCTGAGGGTACAACAATGCGCGGAATTTCAAAAGCATATATGTATGCTGTTATAATGATAGTTGTCATACATTTGTTGGATGTTGTTTACTTGGTTACTTCAACTAATATGACTTACAAGAAAATAAAGAAGGGATTTATACAAACATTAATATCAATAATGTTGATAGCGGTCTCTCTGGCGTTTGTCAGTTCTCTTGATTCTTATACAGCGAGAATGTTTTGGTTTATAGTGTTTTGGATAATACTTTTTAGTTACAAAGTTTCATGCGTCCAAATGATTGAAGATACGTCTGACATGATGGAAGAAATACGGATTGAATAAATTAAAAGTTAATAAATTATGTATGCAGTACATTCATTAGTTGCTATTTTGGGTATATTTATCGGTTTTTTGATACTTACATGGTATGTAAAACTGAAGCCGAGAGTATATAAAACCGTATCAGCAGGCGATTCGAACAAAAATTTTCGTTCGACAATAGAGTTACATAAAAATATCTATCAATACAATTTGGTCTCGAAAAAAGTAAGAGTCAATCCTGAAAAGTATGACGTCTATGTAGTTATCGGCGATTCGATGCGAGATTCACGCATAAATGACCGTAATTTTATACTTGTCGAAAGATTATACGGAAATGCTAAGTACAATATAAAGAAAGGCAATGTGTTACTCATGGAAATCGACAAAAGCAAAGATTCCCGAACGGCGAGCGACAGTGTAGAATTTAAGTTGCGGAAACATATCTCTTACATTGACAGCACGAATGATTTTGATACATGGATTGATGAACTCGCAACAGAAGACAGAGATATTTTTGTACAAAAAGAACATATCCGGCAAAAATATGACGAATGTGTAACAAAGTACCGGCAAAACAATTCGGATACCGAAAATTACGTATTTACCTTCTCATCGACCGTCGATGAAGATAAAAAAGCCGTAAAATACTCATTTCATCCGATAAAATTTTTGAATGGAGTAGTTGATTATGTTGTTAGAAATGAGGAGATACCGGATTAAGTAACGATTAATAAAAATAAAAAAGAGGGCAAAAGAGCGGATATGTCAATAAAAATATCTATCTTTGCGCCCTGAAAAAAATAGAAAATTATATAAAATTAAAGAATAGATAAATGTCAAGAATAGGAAAATCACCTGTAAACCTGCCACAAGGAGTCGTCGTCACAATCGATGAGGCAAATGTGGTCACGGTGAAAGGGCCTCTTGGAGTACTTAAACAAAAGGTTGACCCTGATATAAAAGTCTCAATAGAGGATGGTTCCGTCAGTTTCACACGTCCGACAGACCAGCCCCGACACCGTTCAATGCATGGATTGTACAGAGCATTGATAAACAATATGGTACTTGGTGTTTCGACCGGATATACAATCAAACAGGAGTTGGTTGGAGTAGGATACAAAGTCGAAGCCAAAGGACAGGTACTCGAATTCAGTTTAGGATATTCACACGATATCCATTTCGAGTTACCGGCGGAAGTAAAAGCCACAGCAGTGGTCGAAAGGAAAGGAGCCAATCCTTTAATTACGTTAACATCAATTGATAAACAGTTAATTGGGCAAGTAGCAGCCAAGATACGTTCATTCCGCAAGCCGGAGCCTTACAAAGGTAAAGGTATCCGTTTTGTAGGCGAACAAATCAGACGCAAAGCAGGCAAGTCCGCTAACGCAAAATAATGAGAGGGAACATATATGTCATTAACAAAGTCAGATAGAAGAAAAAGAATAAAGTACCGCATCCGCAAAGTAGTGAGCGGCACCTCCGAACGTCCCCGCATGTCGGTGTACAGAAGCAACAAACAGATTTACGTTCAGTTTATTGACGACACAAAAGGAGTAACTTTGGCGTCGGCTTCCTCACGCGACAAATCATTAGCCGAACAGATTGTCGGGAAAAAAGGAATCGAAATAGCCCGTTTAGTCGGAAAATTATCCGCCGAACGCGCTCTGGAAAAAGGTATTACAGTCGTAGTCTTCGACCGTGGCGGATATCTTTATCATGGGAAAATAGAAAGTTTAGCACAATCCGCCAGAGAAGGTGGTCTTAAATTTTAGAAATTATGCCGAGTACAAATATCAGAAAAGTTAAAACCACCGATTTAGACCTCAAAGACAGGCTGGTGGCTATACAGCGTGTTACAAAAGTAACAAAAGGCGGTCGACATTTCAGTTTTGCCGCTATCGTAGTCGTAGGCGATGAAAACGGAATAGTAGGTTACGGACTTGGGAAAGCCGGCGAAGTAACCTCCGCTATTGCCAAAGGCGTCGAAGACGCGAAGAAAAATTTGGTCAAAGTTCCTGTATATAAAGGTACAATACCACACGAACAGGAATCGAAATTCGGAGGCGCACAGGTGTTTATCAAACCGGCAGCGCCCGGAACAGGAGTAAAAGCAGGAGGCGCAATGCGTGCCGTACTCGAAAGCGCAGGAATACACGACGTGCTTGCGAAATCGAAAGGCTCGTCGAACCCGCACAATCTGGTCAAAGCAACCGTAACGGCTCTGCTGGAACTGCGTGACGCCTACACTGTTGCACAATTACGTGGAATCCCGATTAAAAAAGTATTTAACGGATAAGGAGGAATAAAAAATGGCTGTATATAAAATAACACAAGTCAGGAGCAGAATCGGAGCGAACAAACGACAACGCGCAACATTAGACACGCTTGGTCTTCGCAAGATTAACCGGAGCGTCGAGCGCGAAGCAACGCCCATAGTAGAAGGAATGATTAAAGCAGTTAGTCATTTAATAAAAGTAGAAAAAATATAGTAACAACCAGAGAAGAATTATAGATATGAATTTGAGCAATTTAAAACCTGCAAAAGGTTCTACGCACAGAGAAAAAAGAATCGGTCGCGGACAGGGTTCAGGTCGAGGAGGCACTTCTACTCGTGGACACAAAGGCGCACAGTCCCGTTCGGGATATTCGCGCAAATTCGGTTTCGAAGGAGGTCAGATGCCTATTCAGCGCCGTTTGCCGAAATACGGATTTACCAACAGAAACCGTATCGAATATAAACCAGTAAATGTCTCTACCTTACAGCAGTTGGCTGATAAATACAGCCTGACTGTGATAGATATCGAAACATTTATTGACTCAGGGTTGATATCGAAAAACGACAGAGTTAAGATTCTGGGTAACGGCGAGTTAAATTCGACTTTGGAAGTTACGGCACATGCATTTTCGAAATCTGCCGTCGAAGCGATAGAAGCAAAACAAGGGAAAGCAATTAAACTGTAAAGCGCAATGAACAAGATATTGGATGTCTTAGGGATAAAAAGGTTTGTACAAACCATACAAAACATCTACCGGATCGAAGAATTGCGGACACGCATCGGCTATACGCTGCTTTTGTTGCTGGTATTTCGTTTCGGCAGTTTTGTAGTGTTGCCGGGCATCGACCCGACAATGCTTGGCGCTTTTTCACAATCGTCGAGAGAAGGTTTGATGGGTATGCTGGATTTGTTTTCGGGCGGCGCCTTTTCCAATGCCTCGGTATTTGCATTGGGCGTGATGCCATATATCTCAGCGTCAATCGTTATCCAGCTTTTGACAATAATGGTTCCGTCTTTCCAGCGCATACAGCGCGAAGGCGAAAGCGGACGGCGTAAAATCAACCAGTACACACGTTTACTCACACTTGCAATCCTTGCAATACAGTGTCCGATGTATCTGGTTACATTGAAATCGCAACTTCCCGTACAGGCATTTCTGGTTAAAGGGCTGTGGTCGTACACCATACCCGCAGTAATGTGTCTGATAGCCGGCACAATGTTTGTAATGTGGCTCGGCGAACGAATCACCGACAGAGGCTTGGGCAACGGAATATCGCTGCTTATAATGATCGGAATCATAGCACGTTTACCTCATGCGCTTGTAGCAGAACTCGAAACGCGTTTTACCGAAACCACAGGAGGACCTCTGCTGTTGATAGTCGAAATACTGATACTGCTGTTTATTTTTATGGCGAGTATCGCTCTGGTACAGGCAGTCCGAAGGATTCCCGTACAGTATGCGCGGCGAATCGTCGGAAACAAACAGTATGGGGGCGCGCGGAACTATATCCCGTTGAAAATCAATGCGGCAGGAGTTATGCCCATCATCTTTGCACAAGCTTTAATGTTTGTGCCGATGCTGTTTTCGGGATTTGATTCGACACGCGGACTTGCACAGGCATTCCAGCCTTACGGGTTCTGGTACACACTGGTTTTCTTTATTCTGGTAATTGCATTTACCTATTTTTATACCGCTATAACGGTGAATCCCACCATGATGGCGGAAGATATGAAGAAAAACGGCGGATTTATACCGGGAATAAAACCGGGGAAAAAAACAGCGGAATATATCGACGGAATCATGTCGAAAATCACGCTTCCCGGCTCAATATTTCTGGGATTTGTAGCAATCCTTCCCACATTTGCGTACCGCTGGCTGGGCGTAAATCAGGAATTTGCTTCATTTTACGGAGGGACATCATTGCTGATTCTCGTAGGAGTAGTGCTCGACACGCTCCAGCAGATTGAAAGCCATCTGTTACTCCGTCATTACGATGGTTTGATGAAGACGGGACGTTTGAAAGGACGAACCCCGTCGTAATAATAAAAAAATCAGGCAAAAAAAATATCTTTTTGGAATCACGAAAAAAAGTATTATCTTTGCGCTTATTAAAACGTATATACTGATAATAAATTATAAACGATAAATTAATGATCTTTAACAATATAATGAAAATTTAGAAACATGAAAAAAGGTATTTTTTTTTACAACACTATATGTGTTTTAGTAATGAGTTTTTGTATGATTGGCTGTAGCCAAGATGATTCGGAGTGGTCTGTTCCCTCTGATGAAGAGAAAATGCTGGGTATTGTATATAGCAAGTATATTATACTGGAAAACGACCGGTATGTTTTGAATCTGTCGAAAGAAGAGGCTCTTGAGTCAGGTATTTCTGAAAACTGTTATGCCAAAGTATTTGCTGACCTTGAAAAGTTCAATGCTTCTATTGCTAAAGCTATTGAACACGCTAAAACAGATCCAAACGCAGCAATTATTTTTGATAATCCTTCGGGAGCGGACTATGAGATTCAATTTCTGAATGGGGAGCGTGTCATTACTTACCAAGACCGGTAAAGTTAAAGTATATAAAAAATAAAAGAATATGAAAAGTTTATTTTTCCTGATAGTCCCTGTTTTGTTTGGTATTATGCTCTCCTGCACAGAGGAGGAGATTGTTAAATCAGTAGAGGCTAAATATAAAGAGTTCGATGCTTCCATATTAGAGGTAGATGCCGATGATGAAGATGTAGATCCTGATTCATTATTGACAATAGAGCAACTTAGAACTAAATACATGTATCATAAAATCTACGATAAATATTTGAATGTCGCTGAAGATGGTAGGTTGATATTCAGTATTTCTGAAGAAGAATGGCTGTCAACAGGATTGCCTAAATCATATTATGGTCCAATAGTGCAATGTTGTAGCAGTTTTAACCATCGTTTTGCCGGTATAAAAGATACTGCTGAAAGAAATGAGATAACAAGTCAATCCATGAAGGAAAGGCAAATTATAGTAAAAGATGGCGCGAGCGATATGCAAAGGTGAAACATCTGATTGAAGATTAATAATTGGGAAATATTGACTATAGTAATCGTATGAGAGTACCTCTACAAGCGAAACAAGGGTGGTCTTGGTTTTTATTTCATGCTTTTGGATTCTGAAATTTTCATAGAATTTTGCGCAGAATTTTTGCAAAAAAAAGGGTATCCTTTTGGAATCAAAAAAAAAGTATTATCTTTGCGCCCGCTTTTTTAGGCATGCACAGGTTCTTTATCAGGATGGATAATATAAAGACAGACGAGGAAATTGAGATACTCAGGGAGAACGCTCTCCTGGTATCCAGGACTTTGGCAGAAGTTGCGAAACATGTCGAACAGGGAGTATCTACCCTGGAACTCGACAAAGTGGCTGAACAATTTATTCGCGACCACGGCGCCGAACCCGGTTTTCTCGGCTATGAAGGTTTCCCGAACAGCCTTTGCATTTCGGTAAACAATGTAGTGGTACATGGCATTCCCTCGGGCTACCGGCTCCAGGAAGGCGACATAGTATCGGTAGATTGCGGCACCAAAATGAAAGGTTATTACGGCGATTCGGCGTACACTTTTGCGGTTGGCAGGATATCCCCTGAAGCAGAAATGCTTCTGAAAGTTACAAAAGAATCGCTGTATAAAGGCATAACGCAGGCAGTTCATGGAAATCGTATAGGCGACATCTCAAACGCCATACAGTCGCAGGTCGAACGTTCAGGTTATTCTGTTGTCCGAGAAATGGTTGGTCATGCAATCGGACGTAAAATGCACGAACGCCCCGATGTTCCGAATTATGGCAGGCGAGGTCAGGGACCCAAACTTCTCAGCGGAATGGTAATCTGCATCGAACCAATGATAAACATAGGTAAGAAGGAGATTTATCACGACCGCCGCGATGGATGGACAGTCAGAACGGTAGATGGCAGTTTGTCTGCCCACTATGAGTTGACGGTAGCCGTTGGTAGGGATAAGGCTGATGTATTGTCAACTTTTGAATTTGTTGAAAAAGTATTAAATAACAAAAATTAAAAAAGTAGATTGAATGGCAAAACAAGCCGCAATAGAACAGGACGGAACCATTGTCGAATCGTTATCGAACGCAATGTTTCGTGTCGAACTCGACAACGGTCATTTCATTATCGCTCACATCTCCGGCAAAATGAGGATGCACTACATCAAGATATTACCGGGTGATAGAGTGAAAGTTGAAATGTCGCCGTACGATTTGTCGAAAGGAAGGATTTCATTCAGGTATAAATAAAAAGAGTTAAACAACAGACTTGTTTAAGTAAGTAAAAATTAAAACGATGAAAGTAAAAGCATCAGTAAAACGACGTACAGAGGATTGTAAAATAGTAAAACGCAAAGGACGCTTATATGTCATTTGCAAAAAGAATCCTAAATTTAAAATGCGTCAAGGTTAATTTGTTAAATTTGTAACGTTTAAGAACAATATGGCACGTATTGCAGGAGTTGATTTACCGAAAAATAAACGAGGCGAAATAGGCCTCACCTATATCTATGGTATAGGACGGTCGACCGCACGTAAGATCCTCGACGAGGCGTCAATAGACTATAACCTCAAAGTAAAGGACTGGAACGATGAGCAGGTGACACACATCCGTAACATTATCGGACAGAACTATAAGATTGAAGGCGAACTTCGTTCGTCAATTCAATTGAATATCAAACGTCTGATGGATATTGGCTGCTACCGGGGTATCCGCCACAGGCTGGGATTGCCGGTACGCGGACAAAGTACCAAGAATAATGCGCGTACCCGTAAGGGAAAACGTAAAACCGTTGCTAATAAAAAGAAAGCAACTAAATAGTAAGTAACGATGGCTAAAAGAACAGTTCAAAAGAAAAGAGTCGTTAAAGTGGAAATATCCGGGCAGGCTCATGTCCATTCTACTTTTAACAATATTATTATTTCGATTACCAACAACGAAGGTCAGGTAATCAGTTGGTCTTCGGCAGGAAAGAAGGGTTTCAGGGGTTCGAAAAAGAATACTCCCTACGCCGCTCAGGTTGCCGCCGAAGAATGTGCAAAAACAGCGTATGATCTGGGATTGCGCAGAGTGAAAGTCTTTGTGAAAGGACCTGGCGCAGGTCGTGAAGCGGCTATCCGCAAAATTAATGAAAAAGGACTCGAAGTGACAGAAATAGTTGATGTTACTCCAATTCCTCATAATGGTTGCCGCCCTCCGGGTCGTCGTCGTGTATAATAATCGTCAATAAAAAACAGTTGTTTATAATAAATCTTTAAAAAGTAAATAATAGAAATGGCAAGATATACAGGACCAAAAACAAAAATTGCGCGCAGATTCGGCGAACCGATATTCGGTTTAGACAAGTCTTTTGAGCGTAAAAATTATTATCCCGGGCAACACGGGTTGATGAGGAAACGTAAAAAAGTTTCCGAGTACGGAAAACAGTTGCAGGAAAAGCAAAAAGTGAGATATACTTACGGATTGCTTGAACGTCAGTTCCGTAACTTGTACGAAAAAGCGTCGCACCTGAAAGGACGTAAAGGCGAAAATTTGATTATGTTGCTCGAAAGCAGATTGGACAATACTGTCTATCGACTGGGTCTTGCACCCACGCGCGCTGCTGCTCGACAATTAGTTTCGCACCGTCATATCATGGTGAATGGACATGTGTGTAACATTCCTTCGCTTTTGTTAACTCCCGGAAGTATGGTGAGCGTTCGCGAACGGTCGAAATCGCTCGAAGTGATTAAAGACTCTTTGGGATCGACTCAAAAAAGCCGCTATTCGTGGCTCGAATGGGACAGCGTCGAAATGTCGGCAAAGTTTCTGAATCGCCCCGACCGTACGGAGATTCCCGAAACAATTAATGAACAGTTGATTGTAGAGCTTTACTCTAAATCGTAAACAAAAAATATTATGGCAATATTAGCATTTCAAAAGCCTGAAAAGGTTATTATGCTTAGCGCGGATAATGCGTTCAGCAAGTTTGAGTTCCGACCTCTGGAACCCGGTTATGGAATTACTATCGGAAACTCACTGCGCCGTATTTTGCTTTCGTCACTCGAAGGCTACGCTATAAGCTG
>JAISXV010000054.1 GCA_031270335.1 Prevotellaceae bacterium
CAATATATTAAAAGCCTCGAATACTTGCCGCCGGAACTTGTTCCCGACAGTCCAATAAGGAAAAATTCAATTGTAGATGTACGCTGTAAAGACAATAACGGACGTCTGTTTATTGTGGAGATGCAGATGTATTGGAGCAAATTTTTTTCGAACAGGATGGTATTCAATGCCTCCAAGGCTTATGTCAGGCAACTGAACAAGAATCAGGAATACGATCTTCTTCAACCTGTTTATGCTTTGGGAATTGTCAATGAAGCTTTCGATAAAAAAACTCCGGAATATTATCATCACTACAAAATTGCCAATTGCAAAAATAGCGATGAGATTATTGAAGGATTGGAATTTGTGATGATTGAACTGCCGAAATTCACGCCGGCAAGCATAACCGAAAAAAAGATGGCTGTATTATGGTTGCGTTTTCTTAACGAAATTGAAGATGATAAATACATCGAACCGGCGCCGGAACTGATGAAAGACGAATATATTCGGCAAGCGATAGAACTGTGTGAGGAAGGCGCTTTTACCGATGAGGAACTGGCTGTGTACGACCGATATTGGGATCACATCCGTTTTGAAAGATCTAACCGTAATTCAAACCTCAGAGAGGGTGAAAGACGTGGAATGGAAATCGGTGAAAAACGTGGAATCGAAATCGGAAGAACAGAAGGAATTGAAATCGGTGAAAGACGTGGAATCGAAATCGGTGAAAGACGTGGAATCGAAAAAGAAAGAGAACAAACGGTTGTAAAAAGTTTCAAAAACGGCATTTCAATTGATATGATTTCTACGATAACAAATTTATCGAATGATGAAGTAGTTTCAATCTTGAAAAAATATGAATTATATTGATGAAATATATGTTGTTGTATCGATTTTCATAGTCAGCGCCGTTTTGTTATGTTTTGGACTGTGTTTTTTGTTTTTAGTTACGCCCGATAAACCGACGTTGCACAATTACCGTACCGCAAAACGGGCGATGGCGTACTCATATCTGTTTTTTGGGCTGATAAATGTTATGGAATACTGTTTTCGTACTTTTCCCGTCGAGCCGGACTACATACGTCTTTATCGCACTGTAACGCTGGTAATCGCCTGTTCGCAATCGTTTTTGTTTACTTACACTTTGATAACGCTTATCAGGGCAAACTTTTTTACTGCCGGTAAGATTCGCCGGGAATTGACGATAGTCGTAACGTTTGTAGCCGTCAATTTTGTTGTCTTCTTTACCTGTTCCGGCGAATGGTTTACGAGATATTTTTATGGCGCCGTTATTCTGTATATTGTTCTGTTAGTACGATATACGCGACTTTTTGTGAGAAATTACCACATTTATCTTGGCGAGATGAACAATTTTTTCTCCGGCGAAGAATCGAAACGGTTAAGGTGGATAAACAGGTCGTTTTATGCGGCTTTGGCAATAGGCGTGATGGCGTTATTTCCGGCATTGTTCTCAACCCTTCATCTCGAAACGTATTTGGCGGTCATACTGTTTGTCTTTTACACGTATTTTGCTATCCGGTTTATCAATTATGCGATTCTGTTCGACCGGATAGAAGAAGTTGTCGCCGAAACATGTGAAACATGCGAAGTCTGCGACAGCGAAGTCTGCGACGTCGAAGAATCCAAACCGGCTACGCTTTCGTTTTCACCCGAATTTGAGGAAAAAATCAACAAATGGATAGAGCAAAAACAGTTTCTGAGAATCGACATTTCGATTCGTGACGTAGCCGAACAGCTCAATACTACCCGCAGATATCTTTCCGAATACATCAACAAAAGCAAGCAGAAGAATTTTAGCGAATGGATAAACGGTATGCGAATTGACGAAGCAAAGAACTTATTATCACAAAATCCCAAGCTTACCGTTGCCGAAATCTCTCTGATGGCGGGGTTCAACAACAACAGCTACTTCGGACAACTGTTTCTCAAATCTACCGGATATTCGCCACAGAAGTGGAGAGAGAAAACAACTGAATAACTTATATTTTACCCAATTCCTGTAGAAGGAGTTGGTATATTTCCGTCCATGGTTGCAGATAGAGTCCGGAAGATTCGTCGATAAGGCGTTGGTATGTCGTTGAGCCGTAATATAAATTATAAGCAATAGTTTCGGTCAGACCATGCTCTGTCTCCAGACGTTTGATGATGTCGCTAGCGATGTGCATGATTTTGACTTCGGCTTTATCTTCGACACGCCAAAGCATTCGTAACGATCTATTTGTACAAAAACAAATTTGGTGCATCGGCTTTTTAAACTTGAGTTCTTCAAGGAAAGCGGCTTTAGATACGTCTCCTCGAAAGTAATCGTATATCCGTTTTGTAACATCATCGTCGGCAACCGGTCCTTCCACAATATCGAATGTATGAGCTTGTGCCGGTGATTGATTGCTTCGATTGAGGATGATGAAATCCAGCCATTCTTCGTTATACCCATCAAAACGCAGTGTTTGAAAGTTTTTGTTTTCGAATACCCATTCATTAAATTCAAATTCAGTCACTATCGGAGTAAAAGTCTCATGCAATTTGGCTGTTCTTGTAGCCATCTCTTCAGCCTGCCGGAGATATTTCGTCACATAGAAACCTTGTCCGAAATCCTTAGCAGGCTGGCATTTAGAAAGGTCAACCACTTCAATATTTATGTCGCTGCCATGATATACTCTCATTTAGCGCAATCCTCCATTTCGGTGGCATATTTCAAACAATTCTTCTACTACGTGATCCGGATTGTCGATATGCAAAGCCCACCAGTTTTCTGTCAGATAATTCCATCCGCCGTATTTTTTCAGATAAAAATATGCAGCCTGCTTATTCATTTTGTACGCCGAAGCGAAATAGACGTGCATAAATGTGACGAAATTGATTCTGTTTAAATCTTCTTCGCTTAATGTCTTTCCTTGTCTTTTTTCTGTTTCTACTGTTTCCATATTGCAATAAATCATTAAAAACCGAGTGCAAAGATACTGTTTTTTTCAATAACAAACTTTTTTGCCACGAATAAGGTTAGAAAAAGGTGGAAAATTCAGGCTACTAAAGTGTTTTTTTAGGAAATAAGGTAGTTCACTATCAGCGCAATCCTCCGTTTCGATAGCATATTTCGTACAATTCCTCTACTACATGGTCTGGATTGTCGATATGCAAAGCCCACCAGTTTTCTGTCAGATAATCCCAACCACCGTATTTTTTCAGATAAAAATATGCAGCCTGCTTATTCATTTTGTACGCCGAAGCGAAATAGATATGCATAAATGTGACGAAACGAATTTTGTTTAACTCTTCTTCGCTCAATGTCTTTCCTTGTCTTTTTTCTGTTTCTACTGTTTCCATATTGCAATAAATCATTAAAAACCGAGTGTAAAGATACTGTTTTTTTCGATAGTCCGTCATTCTGAACTTGTTTCAGAATCCTCTGCACAAAGAGGGGATTGCGTGTCAAGCCCGCAATGACGGGGTCAAGCCCGCAATGACGTACCAGTCCGTCATTCTGAACTTGTTTCAGAATCCTCTGCACACAGGGGATTGCGGGTCAAGCCCGCAATGACGGGGTCAAGCCCGCAATGACGTGCCAGTCCGTCATTCTGAACTTGTTTCAGAATCCTCTGCACAAAGAGGTTGCGGGTCAAGCCCGCAATGACGGGGTCAAGCCCGCAATGACGGGGTCAAGCCCGCAATGACGTACCAGTCCGTCATTCTGAACTTGTTTCAGAATCCTCTGCACAAAAGAGGTTGCGGGTCAAGCCCGCAATGACGGGGTCAAGCCCGCAATGACGGGGTCAAGCCCGCAATGACGGATCGTTCTCTGTCCTATTTTTCCTCTTTGGTTCCGGCTTGTCCGGGTTAGGGTTAACAGAAAAGGATTTACAGGCAGGGATTGGCGGCTGAAAAGTAGTTGTTGGCTTCATAATATGGTGGAACTTCAATCATCCAACATTTTGTAATACAACCTTTTTTACTCTTTTTTTTATTACAGAATGAAAAAAAGTTGTACCTTTGTAGTGCATTTTAATGGAATTAATTTTTTATATACAATATAACGTTATAGGAATGTATATCGAACGATATTATTTGAAACTCGAACAGGTAGAACATGATTATTGATGGCTGATTTAACCAAGTTCAACAAAAAAGAAGATGAGTTGACATCAAGATATGAAGCATACAGCGACATTGTTTCGGCGTCAAAAGTTTCGTTATCGCCTCATATACTCTTGAAAATAGTTAGTCTGTTCGCCCTATCTACCGGACAAATTAACGTACCGAAT
>JAISXV010000061.1 GCA_031270335.1 Prevotellaceae bacterium
CTTCACAATATGCGGACGCTCGACGCAATGTCCGAACGTAAACAGTTCCAGATTGCAAGCGAAACATTCTACCTGTTTGCTCCCATCGCCGACAGGCTTGGATTCTACAAAATCAAAACCGAACTCGAAGACCTCAGCCTCAAATACTACGAACCGGCGGCTTACAAGGAAATAAAAGAGAAAATCGACAAAAAAGAAATTGAAAGCGAAACATTTATCCATAATTTCGAAGCCCCAATTATCGCCAAACTGAAAGAAGCCGAAATCGAATTTGTCATCAACAGCCGTTTCAAATCAGTGTATTCGATATGGCGTAAGATGCAGAACAAGAACGTGTCGTTCGAAGAAGTGTACGATTTGTTTGCGATACGTATCGTCTTCAAACCCAACAATAATTTGCCCGAACGGACTCAATGCTGGGCAATATATTCGCTGATAACGGAAATCTATCGCCCGAAACTCGAACGTCTCCGCGACTGGGTCGGAACTCCAAAAGCAAATGGTTATGAGGCTTTACACTGCACGCTCATGGGTCCCGAAGGCGTATGGGTCGAAGTACAGATTAAAACCGAACGAATGGACGACATCGCCGAACGGGGCATCGCCGCTCATTGGAAGTACAAGGCTACAGGTCAGTCGAAAAAAGAATTTGACAACTGGTTGCAACAGGTTAGAGAAAACCTCATGGCTGACGAAGAAAACGCCGAAGCTTTTGTCGCCAAGTTCAAAACCAACCTTTTACTTCCCGAAATATACGTGTTTACTCCAAAAGGCGAGCAGCGAAAACTGCCGAAAGGCGCTACTGCTCTCGATTTTGCTTATGATATTCACACTCACATCGGTAATCATGCCATCGCCGCAAAGGTCAACTACAAACTCGTGCCGTTGAATCACACTCTGAAAAGTACCGACCAGGTCGAAATCATCACTACGCGAACGCAAAAGCCCAAAAAGGAATGGCTCGATTATGTTACAACCGTCAAAGCAAAAAACCTGATAAGGTCGGCGCTGAAATCGGATGTGAAGGAACACAGCAAAAAAGGCAAGGATATAATCGACAAAAAACTCGCCGAACTCGGGATACAGCCAAGCGCACGTACTTACCGGAAACTTATCGAGGCTTATAAACAGGTGAATAAGGACGAGCTGTTCAGCAATGTCGGCGCCGGTCTGCTGAATCTCGACAATTTCAACAGGGTGATTCGTGAAAATACTCCGCAGAAATGGGTGCAATACTGGAGTATGCAACTCGGACTGGGCGGACGCAGCAAAATCAAGGATCTGAGAAAAATCGTCGAAGAACGACAGCAACAAAACGAAAAAACCGGAAAAATCAATCCAAAATCGACTTATCTCCTCGGAGACGAGCTATCGTACAAAATCGCCGAATGTTGTAAACCTATTCCCGGCGACGAAATTATCGGTTTCACCGACGATTCGGCGTCAATTGTCACCGTCCACAAACGAAAATGCGCAACGGCAATGAAACTCGCTGCTCAACACGCCGAAAAAATTGTCAACGCTCAGTGGAGCGCTCACAAGATTCTCTCGTTCCTGGCTATCCTCGAAATCAGGGGCATCGACCGGCTCGGAATACTGAGAGACTTGACGGATATCATCGCCGACAGGCTGAATGTCAACATCCGGAAACTGAACATCGAAAGTCACGACGGTATATTCGAAGGTTTTATCGAACTGTATGTCCATGACCTCGAAGATTTAAACATCCTCATAAACGCCGTGCAGCATATTAAAGGTATGGACAGCGTGAAACGGGTGGAAATGTAAGAAATGAAGTCCTGAAAAGACTTCATTTTCATAACCGCATGTCAGCAAGATATTTTTTCAGATATTTGCCGGTATATGATTCTTTACATTTGACTAATTCTTCAGGAGCGCCTTCAAATATCAGATAGCCGCCTTCTTCCTGACTTCGCCAATGCGTCACCCAAATCGGGGACAAATAAGTCCGAAAGGACTTCAATTTGAATAACCCCGTGCAAGCCGAAGGCGCAGCTCGGGGTATATGTCGCCAGCTCGTTAGAACTGCGTAGCAGTTCAACTCCCTACGGAGTTGATGTACGTGTTTGCGCTACCCCGAACTGCGCTACGCTTGTTCGAGGTTATTCAATTTGAACGCCTTCGGCATTCTTGACCCCGTCATTGCGGGCTTGACTGGTCTGTCATTGCGGGCTTGACCCGCAATCCTTTGTGCAGAGGATTCTGAAACAAGTTCAGAATGACGGACTGTTATAGTTTGTTTATTCTTCATTCCTATTTTAATCCTACGAATCCTAATCAAAAAAGGCAATAGCGCCCCAAAAAAAGATTTAGCCCGAAAAATAACCGCAAAATTATGTGAAAAAAGCGTGCTGATTCGTGTCAATTTGTGATTTGCGGACAAAAGTTATATTAATTTACAGACACATATTTCCCTGTTTTTGGGGTGGTTGAAAAAAAATATATGTTTTTTAACATTTTTTTTTGGCTTTTATTGGAAAAAAAGTTATACATTTGCAAAAAAATTATTGACTTCGAATATAGAGTTTTAGTTATGGGAAAAAAGAACTTGGAATCTAAGCCGAAACGGCTGCACAAACATACGATAGCCTTCAATGACAAGGAGTTTAAAGTCATTGGGCAATATGTGAGCAAGTATAAGATTAAAAATAAGTCGAAATTTTTTAGAGAAGCAATAATTGCGACAATACTTCAAAAAGTGGAGGAAGATTATCCTACGCTATTTTGAAAATGAGTTCAACATTTTAAAAAAAGGTATTGATAATGAAATCGAAACGGCAAATTGATTTTGAAAAAAGTCTCGAGGTTGTGTATACGATATTGAAGCATCTCACGCCGAAAGACAAGGAGATGATTGAAGAATATGCGACCTGCCTTTTTCTGCCGAAAGGGAAAATGGTTTTCAGGGAAGGCGAGACACCAAGTCATTTAGTATGTCTCATTTCGGGACAGGTGAAAGTGTTTAAGGAAGGAATCGCCGGGCGCGACTGGATCGCAAGGATGGTTAATTCCGCCGAATTGTTGGGTTACAGAGCTTTATTCGGTGAAGAAAGTTACAACGTCTCTGCGCAGACCATTCAGGATTCCGTCGTTTGCAGGATTGACAAAGAAGCGATTTTCACTGTTCTGAAACGAAATCACAACCTTGTGTTCGACATAATGAAGATGCTTGCCAAAGAGTTGGGATTTGTCCACGCAAAGACAATCACCCTGACGCAGAAACATATACGCGGCAGACTCGCCGAAGCCCTGCTTTTCCTCGAACAAACTTACGGGCTTGAAGACGATCAACAGACCTTGAAAGTGAAACTGTCGAGAGAAGACCTTGCCAATCTGTCGAATATGACCACCGCCAATGCAATCAGGACACTGTCGGCGTTCAGCGTCGAAAACTTGGTGGAATTAGACGGACGAACAATAAAACTCCTTGACAGGAAATTACTTGAACAAATAAGTCAAATAGGATAGAATTTAAAAACATTAAAAAAATGGCATTTAAAGAACAGTATCAGAAATTATTGGCAGATAAAAAACAAAATCTTGCCGGATTATCCGAAGAATCGGTTGAATTAATTGACAAACTGACGTCGCCCGACAAATGGTTTGAAGCAATGGCGGTGTGCGAAGCGGCTTTGGACGCTGGAAAATTGGACGATAATATACTGAATTTGAGGGCAGAAATGTTTTTCAATGGAAGAGAATTACATCCGGGAGTAAATCTTAACGATGAAGATTATGCCGAATGGTTTGTCCAACTTGTTGATTTCAACAGGAAATTGGCGGATGCAGGCGTTGACGAAGCCTGGGTCGAGCTGAGCAGTCATTACGACAATGCCCGTTTTCCTTACAGAGATTATTCGAAATCAGAAGAATACATGCTTAGGGGAGTGAACCTTGAAGTTCCTCTTGCCATAGCTTTGCACGGATATCATTTATATTACGGAATCGGTTTTGCAAAAGTCGATAAAGAAAAGGGGAAAGAGTTGATGCTCAAGGCAAAAGAGAAAAATTTCGAAAAAGCCGATGTGTATCTTCTTTTATCGGAGTATGATTCGGCTATCGACCTTGCTGTTTACGAACAAAAAATCAAAGACCATAACTCTACGGCAAAGATCGGCAATCAGTTATGGTATCTTTTAGGCGATTTGTATCATGACAAATTCAACGATCGTGACAAAGCAATCGAGGCTTACGAAAAAGGTATCGAACTGAACGACGACCCTTATTGCAAGTACAAAAAAGCGCTTGCAATCCTGAACGGCGAAATCGAAGGCAACAAGGACGAAGCGATACTGATGATGGAAGACACATACAGTTGGCATATAGCATATTCCGCTGATTTTCTGGGACAATTCTACTATTTCAACGAAGATTACCGCAATGTGGAAAAAGCGATAGAATGGTACAAAAAAGCAATTTCGTACTACAATTCGTACGCCATGCTGAATCTTTCGTTCATATATCTCTATAACGATGATTATAAGAATATTGACGAAGGACTGAAATACATGGATATGGCTATCGAAAACGACAATATCCGCGCTTTGGGCGAAAAAGCGTATTTCCTGCTCGAAACCGAAGAAGAAAACAGGAATATCCCTCTGGCAAAGGAACTTCTGGAAAAAGCGTACGACGCCGGCGATGGATATGCCGCTTATCGTCTGGGTTACGGATATCAGAACGCTGAGTTTTCGGAAGAACATGATTATGAGACGGCTTTCAAATACTATCTTGTCGGAACGGAACGCGATCAACTCTTTGCCATCGAGATGCTTGGACGTTATTACAGAATGGGAGTTGTGGGCGAACCCGAGCCCGAAAAAGCAATCGAAAATTATCGCAAAGCAGTGGAACGCGGCTCGAACTATGCAAGAGTGGAACTTGCTCTGTGCTACGAAGACGGTTTTGGAGTGGAACAAAACAACAGCAAAGCATTTGAACTGTTGGAACTTGCATCTGCCGACGGTTATTCTTACGCCGACGCCAAACTGGGATATTATTATATGAACGGCGTTTTGGATGAACCCGATTTGGACAAAGCATTCGAACATTTTTCGAAAGCCGCCGAAGGAGGAAATTTCGACGCTATGTACAATCTCGGACGGATGTACAAATATGCTATCGGACGTCCTGAAAATCCGGAACTTGCGTTGAAATATTTCACTCGTGCAGCCGAAGGCGGCGATTTGGACGCAAATATCGAAATGGGAATTTCGTATGAACACGAATATGGCGGTCTCGAATTTGACGCTAAAAAGGCTGTCGAATACATGAGTTATTCCGCTGACAGAGACCATCCTTACGCTCAATACAAACTTGGCGTATATCATTATTACGGTATAGTCGAAGAAAATCGGGAAAAGGGACTTGAATATCTGCGAAAAGGATACGAAAACGGATCGTCTTATGCTGCAGCCGTTTTGGGCGACCATTTCCTCTATGGTCGCGAAGAAAACGAAGATGCGGGAAACGCTTTTCAGTACTATAAATTCGCCGCCGACAAGGATTATGTAACCGAAGGCATAGGATTGTGCTATCAGTTTGGAATAGGAGTGGAAAGCAGTGAATCGGAAGCGTTTAAGTACTATTCGATTGCTGCCGGAAAAGATTTTACCACCGCAAAATACCGTCTGGGGATATGCTATAAATACGGAATCGGGACAAATAAAAATCTTGCCGAAGCATACAAATGGATATTGCAGGCTGCCGAAGAAGGCAATAGAGGCGCTGAATACGAGCTCGCTATGCTGTTGCTGGAAGGCGAAGGCGTTGCGATGAATCCCGAAAAAGGCGTTGAATGGTTGCGTAAAGCCGCTGAGCATGAACAGGATGACGCTCAACTCGAACTCGGAAACTGCTATCTCACAGGTCGTGGAGTCGATGAAGACGAACTGCAGGCAATGTACTGGTATCAGAAAGCAGCCGAAAACGGTAACGAACAGGCGCAGAAAATCATCGGAAAACGCAGTAACAAACGCAGATAGCAGTGTAGAAGATGACGCGGATAAGGATTGATATTTCCTTTAAAGGTACTGATTATCACGGATGGCAAATTCAGGAAAACGCTTTTACCGTGCAGGAAGAACTGAATAAGGCTCTGAGTACGCTGATGCGCGAAAATATCGAAACTGTAGGTTGCGGACGTACCGATACCGGTGTGCACGCCCGTCAGTTTACGGCGCATTTCGATTGTGTCAATAAGATTGAAGATTTTGATTATCTTAAATTTAAGTTAAACACAATCCTCTCGAAAAACATTGCCGTAAACGGTATTTGCACAACGTATCCGGGATTTCATTCACGTTTCGACGCTATCAAACGAACGTATAAGTATTTTATTCATACTTCGAAAAATCCGTTTAAAAACGAGTATTCGACATTCGTCCCTTACAGCCTCGATATGAATCTGATGAACGATGCGGCGGCTTTGTTGACGGGAAACAAGGATTTTACGAGTTTCAGCAAACTGCATACGGACGTGGCTGATAATTACTGTAATGTGTACGAGGCAGAATGGACGCAGACAGGAGACGAATATGTGTTTACGATTTCGGCAAACCGGTTCTTGAGGAATATGGTCAGGGCAATTGTCGGCACGACACTCGACGTCGGGCGGAGTAAAATAACTGATTTTGCAGCAATTATCGAGGCTAAAGACAGAAACAGAGCAGGATTTTCGGCGCCGCCGCAAGGTCTGTTTTTATGGGAAAATGTGTATTAGAAAATGAGCACAAAAGAAAAATTAATAGAACGCTTTAAACAACAGCCGAAAGATTTTACTTTCGATGAATTGGTTCGATTATTTCAAATTTTCGGTTTTACAATTGACAATAAAGGTAAAACTTCAGGCTCACGTTTGTTGTTTGAAAAAAACGATAAATCTTATGTGGTTCATAAACCACATCCTTCAAACATTGTTAAGCGATATGTTATGAAGCAAATATTGGATTATTTAATCGGTAATGGATTTATAAAATAAATAAAATGGATAAGTTAGAATACAAAGGATATTTTGGCAGTATCGAATACAGTAAAGAGGATGACTGCTTATATGGTAAAGTTTTAGGACTTACAAAAGATTGTATCACTTATGAAGGTAATACAATAACGGAGTTACGAACTGATTTTGAAGGAGCTATAGATGACTATCTTAAGCATTGTAAAGAAAAAGGCATCAAACCGGGCAAATCATTCAACGGAATATTAAATATACGAATCTCTTCGGAAATACACGGAAAAGTTGCTCTGCTTGCCGAACGTTCAGGATTAAGCGTCAATGCTTTTATACGCAAAGTAATTGAACATGAAATAGGTATATAATAATAAGTGATCTTTGTGGTTAAAAAAATATATAAAATGAATAAGTTAGAATACAACTTTGCGACCTTTGTGGTTAGTTTATTATTAGCGCTGTCGATAGTGTCCTGCGGGAGCAGACAGCCTGCCGGACTGCCCGATTATATGGTTGTCAACGGCGACTATGTTACTGTTTCGGGAATGGCTTTGGGTACGTCGTTTAAAATCATTTACAGGGACGACAAAAAACGTGATTATCACGATTCGGTGATGAATATTTTCGACAAGTTCGAAAATTCGCTTTCGGTGTACCGTCCAAATTCTGTTATCTCGAAAGTGAACAGAAATGAAGATGTTATTCTTGACGATTATTTTATTAACATGTTCGATCGTGCGCAGGAAATCACCGGGCAAACCGGCGGAGCCTTTGATATTTCGGCGGCTCCTCTTTTCGAGGTCTGGGGCTGGGGCGAAAAGAAAAAAATTAAGGTAACGCCCGAAATGATTGACAGTTTGAGGCAATATACGGGGATGGACAAAATCCGTATCGAAGGACGTAAAGCGGTTAAAACCAGTCCGAATGTCAGGATAAACGCCAACGCCATAGCGAAAGGTTACTGTTCCGATATTGTCGCCGGATTCATTGAACGTCAGGGGATAAAGGATTATTTGGTGGAAGTAGGCGGCGAAACGGTTGTCAAAGGCAAAAACCGGCTCGGAAAAGACTGGCGGATAGGTATCGACAAACCTTTCGACGGGAATTTGATTCCGGGTCAGTCGTTGCAGGCAATAGTGAACGTCTCGAACAAAGCGCTCGCTACATCAGGCGATTACAGACGTTACTATATCGAAGACGGAGTGAAATATTCGCATACCATCGACCCAAAAACCGGATATTCGACAAAACAAAACGTGTTGAGCGTTACGGTAATCGCTTCCGACTGCATGACCGCCGACGCTCTGGCTACGGCTTTTATGGTGATGGGTCTGGAAAAAACGAAAGAGTTCTTACAGCATCATCCTGATATCGAAGTGTTTTTGCTCTACGCCGATAAGGAGGATGTGAAAGAATTTGCCACGGAAAAGATGAAACACAGGATTGTGAATCCGTAAAAAAAAGGTCATACGCCACCGAACAATTGAAACGGCACAAATAATATTTTGAATTATTGTTCTTCGTTGATTATTATCCATTTTCCGCCTTTGTCTGCACCTTCGCGGCGGATAATTCCTTGCGATTTTAATTTGTTTATTTGCCACTTGATACCATCGTAAGACAAATGCAGTTCGTTTGCTATATCTTGCATTGAAATAGTTGGATTATCAGATAATAGCAATAAAATTTTCTGGGTAGTTTTTATTTTTTCTGGGTAGTTTTCTGCTATTTTCTGGGTAGTTTCTCTATTTTCTGGGTAGTTTTCTCTGTACTTCTGTCAGTTTTCTCTGCACTCTTTACTACTGCATTTTCATCAAGCATAAAGGTGAATTTTGTCTTATCCACCGTGCTTTCAAACACAACTTCGTTGCCGGTCCGGTATTTGGGGATAAAGAATTATTTGGTGGAAGTAGGCGGCGAAACGGTAGTCAAAGGCAAAAACCGGCTCGGCAAAAACTGGCGGATAGGAATCGACAAACCTTTCGACGGGAATTTGATTCCGGGTCAGTCGTTGCAGGCAATAGTGAACGTCTCGGACAAAGCGCTCGCTACATCAGGCGATTACAGACGTTACTATATCGAAGACGGAGTGAAATATTCGCACACCATCGACCCAAAAACAGGATATTCGGCAAAACGAAACGTGTTGAGCGTCACGGTAATCGCTGCCGACTGCATGACCGCCGACGCTCTGGCTACAGCTTTTATGGTGATGGGTCTGGAAAAACTAAGGAGTTCTTACAGCATCATCCTAATATCGAAGTGTTTTTGCTCTACGCCGATAAGGAGGATGTGAAAGAATTTGCCTCCTCGGAAAAGATGAAACACAGGATTGTGAATCCGTAAAAAAAAAGAGAGTCATACGTCACCGAACAATTGAAACGGCACAAATAATATTTTGAATTATTGTTCTTCGTTGATTATTATCCATTTTCCGCCTTTGTCTGCACCTTCGCGGCGGATAATTCCTTGTTTCTTTAATTTAGAAATATTTACCAAGATATTATCAGAAGTTATTCCAATAATTTGAGATAATTCTTTTGAGGTAACAAAAGGATTATTAGTAATATTTTCAAT
>JAISXV010000180.1 GCA_031270335.1 Prevotellaceae bacterium
CCAGGCGCCGATGGTCAATGGTTGAGTCGGGTTGACTTCTCTTGCCCAAGCGAAAATATTTTGTACCAATTGCGGCTTAATTTCACTGTTACTGTTACCGGGTTCGTTGTACAAGTCCCAGATGATAATCCGTTTATCCTTCCTGAAAGTCTTAATCATATCCTGTTCGTAGGCTTTCAATTTTCCCCATTGCGCTTCGTCACGAACCATCGTCACCGGCGGACTTGACACCCAACCGCTGTTGTGAATGCCCGGAACAGGCTCCTGCTGTTTCCCGACTTTGGCGACATTGCCCGAAAAATTGCAATCGTCAAACAGTACCGGCATTACACTGATCCCATGTTTATCTGCTACATCAAGGAATTTCTTAAAATTCGACTTCAACTTCTTCGCTTCGGCTTCCCAAACCACATAATTCAAAAATACGCGAACAGAATTGATTCCCCACTCTTTCGCCCAGCCAAGTTCACGGTCGATTGTTTTCAGATCGAACGTTTCGTCCTGCCACATTTCAACATCGTTAACTGCGGTCGATGGCAGGAAATTACAGCCGACAATCCATTTCTGTTTTGAGTACCATTCGTTGGCTTTTTCGACGTTCCATTGACCGGCGAGCAATTGAGTCGCTGCCGTTTCCTGATGGGAATATTTGCGAAATATTTCGCGTTCGGCAGGAATATGCGGCGTTCCATCTTGGCGAATCAGATCGTGTTGCCAGATTTTCGGTTCGGGCGAGCCTTTCGGCGAGCCCCACGGATAATATGTCTGTGTTCTGCCTCCTACAAGTCCCCAATTGTATGCTCCGACCCTGTTTTCGTAGAATAACGGCAAAAACACTTCCGGCGTATTTCCATGCGAACGAAGCAGCCATTCGGTACATATTGCAGGACGTCCACTTTCGTGACTCCATTTGATCTTACGTTCGGCGTCTGATTTGTCGCCGTAGGAGTGAAACGAAACAATGTCGGAACCGTCGCGCATCAGTTTGCTTAACTCTCCGTCGAAATTGTCGTGAGCTCCGATAGTCAGCGGTTGACTTGGATTCATCTCTCTTGCCCATGCAAACATATTACGAATCAGTAAAGCCGTCTGCGGTATATCAACGCGTTCGTTAGCGCCCCGCCATTCGGGTTCGTTGAATATGTCCCAGATAATAATCCGTTTATCGGAAGCAAAAGAACCGATGACGTCCTGTATATAGCTTTTCAGTTTCGACCATTCCGCCTGATTCCGGAGCATCGCAAGCGAAGGACTTGGAACCCAAGCGCTATTATGGACGCCGGGAACCGGTTCGGGTTGTTTGCCGGCATGGGCAACGCCGCCCGACCAGTTACATTCGTCAAAAAAGATCGGCATCACACTGATACCGTGTTTTTCGGCAACGTCAAGGAATTTCTTAAAATTCGACTTAAACTTTTTCGCTTCGGCTTCCCAGACAACATAATTCAAATACACGCGGACAGAATTGATTCCCCAATCCGCCGCCCAGCCGAGTTCTTTATCAATAGCCGGCAAATCGAATGTTTCGTCCTGCCACATTTCGATGCTGTTGACAGCGGTCGAAGGCAGGAAATTACATCCGATAATCCATTTTTGTTTTGCGTACCAGTCATTGGCTTTTTCGACGCTCCACTGACCGGCGAGTAATTGTGCCGTTTGCTGTCCATAACCGTATAACGACGCAGCTATCATCAACACAATAATGTACAGTTTCTTATTCATTATTTACCATATCTTTATTATGTTATTACCATCTTTCAGCCGTTCGAAAGGACCCGGCACGGGTTGTTTGCCGCGTTTGACGCCGAGATAATCTTTGTCGAAGATAATCGGCGTACCATCGGGATTTTCGTAAGCAGCTTTCGGGAACTTCGCTTTACCCAGACGTTCGGTTGTTACCGTTTCGGTCTGTAATCCGCTCAATCCCTGAACAGCAAACGATATATATACTTCGTTGCCTTTCTCTTCGACCTTGAATTTTGGGTCGAAATCGGGTTTGGCGACAAAATTCTTTTCGGCTCCAAACTGCACTGCTTTGTTGTAATATACGTTGCCGTCGATGAAGTTCGGGTATCCGGTTTGGTCGTATTTTGTGAGACCGTAAGTCCATTTTTCGTTCGGATTGACGGGTGCAAAGATATTATTGTAGAAACGGGCGTCGCCGTTCAGGATAATCGACAGTCCGGCAACTTCAGTACTGTGCGGCAGATGATACGGCGTATAACGACTTTTCTCCTGCGATGGTCGGACAATTCCCGCAATGAGATTATGCACGTAAGCGCCTCCCTGCGACATCTCCCACACGCTCACCGGCGAAGCAAAAATATTGTTGTCCACAAGAAACGGACCATGGTCAACCTCGAAAAATATATCTTCCAAATCGTTTTCGTAAGCAAGATTGTGCGAAATACGCGTACCTTGCGCCATCCAGTCGAGCCACATCCCGCGTCCGGTACGACAAATGCGGTTGTTACGAATCTGCGTGTCAATAGCCGCGTGAAACTTAATGCCGGCGATTTCCGCTCCGTCGAACTGTCGTTTCACCCAAATATCGTGGATATAATTGTTTTCAACAATGCTGAACGCAGCGCCCATACTGCCGCAGATTCCGGTCTGTTCGCAGGCGAAGATTTCGTTGTTACGGATGATATGCGAGCCGATATTTTCTTTGTTCCAGCCGTTGCGAATCGTACGGAAAGTAACTTCGATATAGTGTAGCGAGCCGTCGATACTCATGTCGTTGAGCCAGACATTATGTCCTGTAGCGCGCTCTTTTCCAAGCGTGATACCCGAACATTTTGCGTTGCTGATGACGTTATTTTCGATAATCCAACCCTTGTTCCAGTGCGTAGCGACCATTCCGATTTGCTCGGCAGTAGGCGCAGCCCATTGCGACGCCGCCTCGCTGATGTGGAAACCGTCAATAGTCAGATAATCCACGCCCTGCTTTTCGGGGTAGAAACATGTGCGGCGAACGCTGATTTCCACCAATTCCTTATTGGGATTATACTGATGAAAATTTGCCCAGATAGTAGTATTTTCGGCGTCGGTTTCGCAATACCAGACGTATTTCGACGCTTCGGGGTCTTTACTGTCAGGAAAGATTTCGGGCTTGCGCACTTTGTCGAGCGTCTCCTTTTCGTAGAGCGACTTGTTGTTCAAAAAGACCTCTCCGGTGTGATGTATCCTTCCACGATTGCCGAACCAGTCGCCATAAACCAAATCGGCATAAGGATTATAATCGCCAAAAAAACTGTTTGGCAAAACGATTTTCCACACTCCTCCGTCTTCCTTCGTCCAGGTGTTGACGATTTCAGAGCCTTTGATTTCGACACGTTCGCCCGGCGCGGCGCGATAGACAATTCGTTTTTCATCGCAAGTCCCGCCCCGCGGCGGATTAATCCATTCGCGATACGTACCCGCATGAACGGTGATTACATCTCCCGGATAAGCCGCCAGAGCAGCTCGTCCAACAGTCTTGAACGGAGCAGTTTCCGTTCCCTGATTAGCATCGTTGCCCTTCACCGACACATGGTACTCCCGACCATACGCCAGCCCGCCGACAATAAGCAGTAAAATTAAAATGTTTATCCTTTTCATCTTGATATATATTTAAAAAACCTGTTAAATTTTCATTTCAGAATGCAAAGGAAACAATCTTTTTATTTCACCAATCCACAGCACTATTGACGTGGCGGCGATGATGATTCCCCAGTCGGAAAGTTTGAGCGCCACTACGTTAAACATCTCTCCGCCAAGTGTTACGATTACCCATTGACCTGCCAGAATGACCACTGCAATAAGTAAAAATCCGCTACATTTGTTCAATAGCCTGAATGCCGATTTGCCGGTCATGAATGCTTTGGCGTTAAACATGTTCCAGAATTGCAGCATCACGAAAATCGTGAAAAACAGCGATAATTCATACGGAGACAATCCGTTGCCGCTGCCGAAATTAAAGAAGTTGCTAACAAAATCCGTGAAACTGAAGTCGGTCAGCGATTCGATGCTTGCATGTTTAAAATACTGTACCAGACCGAATAACAATACTACAAACGCAATTCCGACGCCAAGAATACCCTTCGCCATCGGTTTGCTGATGATATGGTCGCCTGTTTTGCGAGGTTTGTTTTTCATCACCTTTTCGTTTGGAGGCAGCGACGCCAGCGCCAAAGCGGCGAAAGTGTCCATAATCAGGTTCACCCACAACATCTGCGTGACTGTCAATGGCGATTCTGTTCCGAGAAACGCGCCGATTAATACGATAAGACAAGCGGCGACGTTGATAGTCATCTGGAAGAGGATGAAACGCTGAATATTCTGATACAGCGAACGTCCCCACATCACAGCTCTCGAAATGCTGCTGAACGAATTGTCGAGGATAGTTATGTCGCTGGCTTCTTTGGCAACGGAAGTGCCGTCGCCCATTGACAGACCCACCTGCGCAGCGTTCAACGCCGGAGCGTCGTTTGTTCCGTCGCCCGTTACGGCAACCACCTGGTCTTTACCCTGTAACAGCTGTACTAAACGCTGTTTATCCATCGGACGCGCACGGGAAAGAATCTTCAAATCGACTATCCGTTCACGCAGTTCGTCGTCGGACATGGTCGCAAATTCTGCGCCTGTAAGATGATGTATTTCAGGCTCGTTTTCGTTCCACAGCCCGATTTGTCTGCCTATTTCCTTTGCTGTTCCGGGAGTGTCGCCGGTAACTATTTTGACGCTGATTCCGGCGTCCAAACAATTCCTTACAGCCTCAGGAACTTCCTTGCGGATAGGGTCGGAGATAGCAACTATTCCCAGATATGTCAGGTTGAGATTATTCGTTAAAACGCCTTCTTTGATGCAACTGTCGTCGCTGTCAAGATATTGATAAGCAAAACCTAATGTCCGCATTGCCTGATTCTGGTACTGTAACAGTTGAGCGTCGATTTCTTCCTTTGCTACCGGCACGTTTTTGCTCAAAGCGAGAACGATTTCCGGAGCGCCCTTGACATACAGTATTTTTTTGTCGAGTAATGAGGATTTTACGACGGTAGCCATGTATTTGCGTTCTGTCGAAAAAGTAAGCTGTTCTACGATTTCGGCGTCCTCTCTCAAAGGCAGATAGTTTATTCCCTGTTCGTTAAGCCATAACAACAAAGCGCCTTCGGTAGGATTTCCCAAAACTTTTACTTTCGTTTTATCCGAAAAATCAAGATATGCGGTTGAATTGACCGAAATACTTTCGGCGATTATTTTTCCGCTTTCCGTATCTGTATTGATCGTATTATCACAACCATAGAAATTTGTCTGATAAATTTTCATCTGGTTTTGAGTGAGCGTTCCGGTTTTATCGGTACAGATGACGGTTGCTGCGCCCATAGTTTCGCAGGCGTGCATCTTGCGGACAAGGTTGTTGGTCGAAAGCATCCGCTTCATACTCAACGCCAAACTGAGGGTAACGCTCATCGGCAAACCTTCGGGAACGGCTACCACGATCACCGTAACCGCTATCATTATAGTTTTCAGCAAATAGCCTCCGAACAGAATCCAGTCGAACGCATCTCCCCAGCCGTAGTAAACAATCAATCGTCCTGCAATAATCAGTATTGCAATGGCGTAACTTGTTTTTGTGATTAAATCTGCAAGCCTGTCCAACTGTTTGTTGAGCGGAGTTTCGACGCTGCTGTCGATTTGCGAACCTTCGTAAACCTTTCCGTATTCGCTGGCGTCGCCGACTTTCAGTATCTTCATAATTCCGTGACCGTCAGCGACAGTAGTTCCTTTCAAAGCGTGATTTGAGGGATAGGTTGCGTTCGGGTCGAAATGTTCCGGATTGACGGTTTTTTTAGCGACGGGTTCGCCGGTGAGCGTCGATTCGTTGATTTGCAGCGATACTGTTTCCAGCAGTTCGCCGTCGGCAGGAACTTCTTCGCCGGTCTCCAGGATAACGATGTCATCGACAACGACTTCCTTTTTTGTAATCTGACAGATATTGCCGTTGCGAATGACTTTGACTAAAGTGTCGTCGTTCACCTTGTTCAGGATTTCAAATTTCTTGTTTGCGCTCAATTCGAAACAAAAACCAACCACAGTCGCCAAAAGAACAGCGACTAAAATACCCGCCGGCTCAAGAAAAACACTTATTCCTTTTCCTTCGTGTCCCGCAAAATATTCGTAAAACGATACCCCTATTGATAATACTAAGGCTACCAATAGAATAATAATAATCGGGTCGGTAAATTTCTCGAAAAACTGTGCCCATAATGATTCTTTTTCAGGAGGAGTTAAAATATTCTCTCCATGTTTTTTACGGCTTTCCAGAACTTCGGAGTCGGTCAAGCCCGTGTAATGATGATGTTGTTGCATACCTTTATTTTATATTAATTTTATTTAATTTTTTTTATGTTTCCCATGCACGTGCGTCAAAAACAGAGCCGCAGCAATCAGCAGGATTCCTATGCCCAAAAATAGCAGGTCGCTGATATTCGCATATTTAATCTTTAACGAATGTTCGAAAAACGACACTATCAAAATCATTAGTATCACTTTTCCCAACGAAGATTTCAAGTCGTCGATACTGTTGATTACCATCCAGTTTGGACGGGAATCTTTTTGTTTGTTTACTAAATCGATTTTGTTAATGAACAGTTCGTAGATACCCATACTGAAGATAAGCAGCACTGTCGCAAACAAATAACCGTCAACCGACGACACAAATTTTGCTATCAGATGTTCCAAATCCGTACTCTTGCCCGTGACAATATCTGTCGCAAAAACCAAACCGTCAGCTACCTGCATTGTGCTTGTAACAAACAGTGTGACAGCTGCTAACATCGAACCGATAACGGCTAAAAAGGTAACAAACCTTGTGCTGAACAGTATCGTTTCAAAAAACAAAATGGACTTGTTTTTGAAATGCAGCATTTCGGGAAAATTAATTGATTTTCGTTTCAGATTCGTAAGCAATACCTTGTCGATTCTGCCTAATTTACCGTCGTGCTGGATTTTGGCTCGCAGCCATTTCGCTTCTTTTTCATCGATTTCGCCCGGCGACTCTTCGTCGTTCAGAAGAAAATCCGTGATAGAATCAATGAAAAACGGTTCCCAGGTCGAATGATTGTTCTTGTCAAGAAAAGCGTCTTTCAACTCAAAAAGCATGTTGGCTTTTGCTTTATCTATCATGCCATCAGCATGTAAAGCTTCACGAAGTTGTTTTATTTCCGTCTCGCCGATTACTTTATTCGCCAATATCTTTGTTTTTAATTCGTTTATTGTGACCATTCGTTTTATAAATTCAATGCCGCAAATGTATAAAATATTTGGTATTACAACGAAATTAATTTTAAAACAATTGATATGTTGTGAATTAGAAGTGATATTAACAGTCGTTCAACAGCGCTTGTTCTTCCTTATTTAAAGAGTCAATTAAAATGACAAAAGGACGCAAACTATCGTTTGCGTCCTTTGTCTTATTTTCCGTTCATCCGCTCAATCACGCTTTCGATTTCGCTAAGGGATGAGAAATATGCGCACAAAGATAATTGTTTTATATACAATTAATTACTCAATTACCGGTTCTCAACTCCTGACTTCGACAATGCGTCATCCAAATCGGTGACAAATAAGTCCGATGGACTTCAATTTGAATAACCCCGTGCAAGCCGAAGGCGTAGCTCGGGGTATATGTCGCCAACTCTTTAGAACTGCGTAGCAGTTCAACTTCTACGGAGTTGATGTTCGTGGTTGCGATGACTATAAAACCTTAGTAGCCCGTATAATTCCCCACATCTGTAACCTTATTTTATGGATCGAAAATAAGGTTGAATGGGGATGGTAATTGTAGGCTACTAAGGTGTTTTTAAGGGAAATAAGGTCTGCTTTGCAATCTCTTATCTCCTGACTTCGACAATGCGTCACCCAAATCGGTGACATAAAATCCGTAATATATTGATTTACAAATTGTTATAAAATACGCACTGGAAAAGTGTCGAAGTCAGGAAAATGACAAAAGAACGCAAACTATCGTTTGCGTCCTTTTGTCTTATTCTCTGTTCATCCGCTATTACGGCTCAATCACGCTTTCGATTTCGCTAAGGGATGAGATAATTGTTTTTATATACAATTAATCACTCAATTACCGGTTCTCAACTCCACCGGACCAATCAGTCCCGATTCGAGCATTTTTGACTCTTTCCGGTAAAAATTTATTGAGGCGAAAGTATATCGTCCGCTTGTACGCGGTTTACCTTCGAGCAGCCATTTGGGCCATTGACCGTGTTCGACGCCATCGTAAGGAAGATATTCGTCGCCAATTAAGCGGTTTGTCCAGAGATTGACCACTTCGATTTCGAGTTCGTTGCCTTTCGATTTCACGGCGTTGGTGACGTCCACGCGCCAGGGCGCTGTCCATACCGTGCCGAGGTCTTTGCCGTTGAGACGGATACGAGCCATATTCTTCACCTTACCGAGGTCGAGATACAGTTTGCCGCCCTTTTCGTAATCGGGCATGTCGAACGATTGACGATAGAAAGCCGTTCCCGAATAATATTTTATTCCGTCATCGGGATGAGTAATCCAGTCGATAAGTTTATCGAAGACCACCGATTCGGGTCCTCCCCATTTCGGGTCAAACGACACTGTCCATGGAGCGTCTAACGTAGCCAGAGTTTTCAGTTCCGAAACATTTGCGGACTTCGACGGTTTGCGGGCTTTGTCGCGGAACACAATGAAGTATCCTTCGTACACGTCGAATTTCAACGGGACGCTTGTCAATCCCTTTTCGTCAGTATATTCTGGCAATGCACAGATTTTTCCGGTTACGGGATGCCAGAGTTCGGGCTGTTTTCCGGTGATACGGAATGTGCATACCGCATTGGCAGACTTATCTGTCCGATTTGACACAAAATATATGTCCACATCTTTGGCTGTGCGGTGCATGTA
>JAISXV010000183.1 GCA_031270335.1 Prevotellaceae bacterium
ACTCCGTAGTAGTTGAACTGCTACGCAGTTCTAAAGAGTTGGCGACATATACCCCGAGCTGCGCCTTCGGCTTGCACGGGGTTATTCAAATTGAAGTCATCCGGACTTATTTGTCACCGATTTGGGTGACGCATTGTCGAAGTCAGGAGTTAATCGCCGACCCGAAAACATCAAGCCGGCGATTACGTTTATTATAGCAACAAAAAACTTAATCTATAATATTATTTTACCGGTACGGTTTTGAAATCGAAGCTTGAAACTTCTTTATCTTTAGAATAGATTGAAATCCGGAATGCGTATTCTCTACCTTTCTCAAAAGACAGCTTGCCCGGGAACAGGACATTTGTCTTTTCGTAAGCTTTGAGCGCCGGGACATGAGCGTTTCCGACTTCGACCCTGCTACCTTCCTTATCGACAGTTATTTTCAATGTCGTTTCCTGCGAAGCTACCTGCCCGAAATTTTCGACTTCCACACTCAAATCCACACTCTGGGGACGAATGGTGAAAACCGGAATCGTAGCGGAAAGTATCGGTTCGATATAATCGACATAAGGCAAACGGACATATCCGTACAGCAGCGAGCCGGAAGTTGTTTTCCCGATCAGTTTGGGAGCAAATTCGTCGGCAGTAATACCGTTTCCGGCGGCGTCGAAAGTCACAATCAGGTCGTCGCCCGATTTTTCGGAACTTTTTGCTTTGCATCCTTTGCCAAAATTTACTTCGGTCGAAGCGCCGAAACGTAACGACTGAATATCAACGTCGGTGTGAGGATTAAATCCTTTTTCGGCAAAAATCTTGAGGCGGATGGTTTTTGTTGCCGGAGTCACTGGCTGTTTGTCGAGTATGGCGAGTAACAGTCCGGGATTGAGCGGGATGCTGATGTTCTTTGAACTGTGATTGTCGTTGGGTTTATCGTCTTTTTTCAGCACGTCAATGACGGCGAAATTAGCCTGAATAGCGCGTCCGTATTCGTCTTGTAACACCTTCATCCGCTCATATTTAAACCAGTCTTCTATCTGTCCGTCTTCGTGTTTCGAGATTCCGGGGACGTATGCTTCGCCCGGGTCTGTTACCCATTTTACTCCATCTTTCGAGCGCAAATAAAAAGCGATACGACCCAGCCAGTCGTTGACAATAAGATGATACTGGACATGGTCGCGCCACACGACAGGATCTTCGAACGCGCCTTCGACCGCAGGATAGACCCGTTTATCAGTCAATTGATTATATGACGAAAGTCCTGTTTCGCTAATCCAGATGCCGCCGCCTCGGCAAATCATCAACACCGAACCGTCTTCGCGACGGGCAAATGTCAGGTTCGACAATCCTTCGATGATTCGGCGGTCGCGAACGTCGAAATCAAATCTACCGAAAGACCAGGGTCCGTTGATGTTATTGGCAACATACCGCCCGTCCATAACGTAGATGACATACTTTCCGTCTTTTGTACGGAACAATTCGGGATTGTGTCCTTTGCCAATTACACGGTTGATTTTGAAAGGACCGACAGGATTGTCGCTGACAGTATGAAACACGTCGGAATTAGGCCATTCGCCATGACCATTCGGCGAACTTTCCAGCCATCCGCAGACGAAAAGATGATACTTTCCATCGTCGCCGCGAATAATGTTTCCTCCCCAGTATGAGTAGGTTCGGTCTTCGATACCATTGTCGATGTAACGTGGGACAGTTCCTTTTGCGCCCCATGCGTCATTCGACAATTTTCCTTGCGGCATAGGCAAAAAACGGTCTAAAAACCGTGCGCCATATACTAAATCATTCCATTCGGCAGGTCGCGGGCGTTCCGTGATCTGCGAAAATGAGGTTATGTTACAGGATGCTGACACAAATCCTGCCAATAATGTTGTTTTGAAAAATTTATTTATCATCGTTTTTAAATATTTATCCGATTTTCAGTCCTGTGTTCGAGACATTTTTATCGGTGCAAAAGTAGTAATTTTTTGTACAGTATTAAAAATATTTAATAAATATATTTCGGTTAAGAAATTTTGCATTAATTTTGCGCCCGTATTTTAGAAGGAGATTAAAGGTATAGATGTCTGAAAAAATTGAACAGGAAAGCAATTCCGAAGAGTTGGAAAACGGAGATGAAATCATCTCATTATTAAACGAAGAAACGTCAGAACAAGCGAATAAATACGACAGTCTTGTTAATGACGCCGAGACGCATCGGCTGTCTGGGATGTTCAAGGAATGGTTTCTCGATTATGCTTCGTATGTGATACTTGAGCGCGCCGTTCCGCACATCGAAGACGGTCTGAAACCGGTACAGCGGCGTATTTTGCATGCAATGAAACTTTTGGACGACGGCAGGTTTAACAAAGTCGCCAACATAATCGGTTCGACAATGCAATTTCATCCTCATGGCGACGCGTCGATTGGAGATGCTTTGGTTCAGTTGGGACAGAAAGACTTAATGATTGAAACACAGGGAAATTTCGGAAATATCCTGACCGGCGACGAGGCTGCCGCTCCACGTTATATCGAAGCGCGGTTGTCAAAATTTGCGCTCGAGGTAGCTTTTAACAGCAAAACGACAACTTGGATGGATTCATACGATGGTCGTAATAAAGAGCCTGTTACGCTGCCAATGAAATTTCCTTTGCTGCTTGCTCAAGGAGTAGAAGGTATTGCCGTCGGTTTGGCGTCGAAAATTTTGCCTCACAACTTCAACGAACTCATCGACGCGTCGATAGCATATCTCAAAGGCGAACCGTTCGAGATATTTCCCGATTTTCCTACCGGCGGACTTGCCGATTGCAGCGCCTACAATCAGGGACGAAGAGGCGGAAAAGTAAAAATAAGAGCAAAAATATCGAAAAACGACAATAAAACTCTTGTAATCACCGAAATCCCCTTTGGACTTGACACGTCGAAATTGATTGATTCCATTATCAGCGCTAATGACAAAGGTAAAATCAAAATTAAAAAAGTGGATGACAACACCGCCAAAGACGTCGAAATTGTCGTTCATTTACCGGCGGAAACCTCTGCAGATGTTACCATTGACGCTCTGTACGCTTTCACCGACTGTCAGATATCGCCTTCGACTTATGCCTGCGTAATCAGGAACAATAAACCGGCATTTATTTCTGTACACGAGATTCTTACCTCATCCGCCGACCAGACAAGATATCTGCTGGGCAGAGAATTGGAAATTAAAATCGACGAATTTGAGGAAGACTGGCATTATTCTTCTTTGGAAAAGATATTTTTTGAAGAACGGATATATCGCGAACTCGAAAAAGATTCGGCTTCGTGGAACGAGCAGCTTCAAGCTATCGAAAAGGCGTTCGAACCGTTTAAAGTGCAGTTGAAAAGAGAGATAACAGGTGAAGATATCGTAAAACTCACCGAAAAACCCGTAAGACGCATATCGAAGTTCGACATTAAAAAAGCCGAAGAACACATCAAAGATGTTGAGGGAGAAATAGAAGCCGCCAAAAAGTCTCTTTCGAATCTCACTGCATATACTATTGAATATTTCAGGAAGATAAAGAAAAAATACGGAGCCGGAAAAGAACGTAAAACCGAACTCCGAAGTTTCGACATTATCAAGGCAACAGAAGTTGTCATGGCTAATCAGAAACTGTATGCGAATGTTAAAGAGGGATTTGTGGGTTACGGCGGCGACATAAAACGCGACGAAAACGCTCAATATATTTGCGACTGTTCGGATATTGATGAAATCATCGTGTTCTTCAAAAACGGGAAATACATCATATCGAAAGTTTCGGAAAAGGCTTTTGTCGGGAAAGATATTCTGTATATAAACGTCTTTAAACGAGATGATTCACGTACTATTTACAATATGATTTACCGTGATGGACGCGTAGGACCCGTCATGATGAAACGTTTTTGTGTGACAGGAATAATGCGCGACAAAGAATACGATGCAACTAAAGGTAATCCGAACTCCCAAACGCTGTATTTCAGTGCAAATCCTAACGGCGAAGCGGAAATATTGAAGATATACTACAAACCTCGTCCACGATTGAAAAAAACAATCGAAGTCTTTGATTTTTCGGCACAATCGGTGAAAGGACGAAACGCCGGAGGAAGCATACTCAGCAAAAACGCAATACACAAAATCGTGTTGAAAGAAAAAGGCGAATCGACGCTCGGCGGGCAGAAAATCTGGCTTGATCACGAACAGAATAAGTTAAATAGCGAAAACAGAGGCTTATATCTTGGAGAATTTTTCCCGAACGATAAAATCCTCGTCCTGACCAAACAAGCTTATTATTACACAACCTCGTTCGATTTGGTAAACCGTTATGAGGATGATATTATGGTAATTAAAAAGTTAGACCCCGAAGAAGTCTTTACTGTGATATATTTCGACGCTCAACAGAAACTGTACTGCGTCAAAAGAATAACATTCGATAAATCAGTGAATAAAGAACGGTTTATCGACGAAGACGCCGCTTCGTATCTCGTTGATTTTTCGGCAGATATTTATCCGCAGATAGAAGTAACATTTGCGGGGAAACACATTAATCACAAACCGGAACGTATTGACGTTGAAGAATTTGTTCCGGTTAAAAATCCCAGAAGCAGAGGACGCCGACTGTCGTCGCGTGAAATCGGCAATGCAAAATTCGTAGAACCATTGGACAAAAATCCGGCAGAAGAAATTTTGCATTCAAATCCGACAGAAGAAATTTTGCATCCAAATCCGGCGGAAGGTACGCCAATACAGACGTCGCTGTTATGAAAATGGCTGAAGTTATCGAAAAAATTTGCATGTTGTTTATAATTGAAAAACAAGCAGTTATAATAAAAAGTAAAAAAAAGTGCATAAAAAAATGTAGCATATCAAAATAAATATTTACCTTTGCGGCATAAAACTTTAAACAATTTGTTATTGTTCAACGTTAAAATCCTTTATTTTGATATAAAGAAAGAAAAATACACTAATATTAAATTTGTATGTTTACACAAGAAGAATTAGCTTCTAAGACTCTACCTGAGTTACAACAGATTGCTAAAAGTATGGGAGTTACCAAAGTCAGGGCTTATAGAAAAGAAGAACTGATAAGGTATATCCTCGAAGTAGAACCCTTAAACAGCGGACATGACGACGACTCGTTTTATGATATATTTCATAATAATGAGACGGAAAAACATGTTTCGGATACTGTTAAAAATGAACCGGAGGTTGTAAAAGTGAAACGACCTGTTGGCAGACCGAGACGCATAAATATTGAAGGAGGATATATCGGATCTGCTCTAAAAGAAGCAATTGTCGCCAAAGAAACAGATGACGACCATGAAGAAGTCACAAAAGTGAAACGTCCTGTCGGCAGACCGAGACGCACACGGATTGGGATTGGAAAAGAATTAATTGCATCATCTTCGGTGTCCGAATTGTCAAAAAGTGATAGCGAAGAAAGTGAGGAAAAAGTTATCCTGACCATCACAAATTCAGTCCCCGAAAGACCGATTATGAAGCCGTCGTTACCGAAAATCGAAGAGTATTTTGAAAAAACACAGGAAAAAACGCCAATCTTTGCTCCTGAGCCTGCGCCTGCTCCTGTTCCTGCTCCTGCATTTGAGCTTGCGAGGGAAGAAGAAGAATACACGGAAAAAGATGAAGTTGCCAGAGACGATAGCCGGAATCTGAAAAAATTTGACGAAAAAACAGAGTTTGAAGGCATCATTCAAGTATCGGGTGTACTGGAAGTTATCGCTGAAGGATACGGGTTTCTGCGTTCGTCGGATTACAATTATCTGAATTCGCCCGACGACATTTACGTCTCGCAGTCGCAGATAAAACTGTTCGGACTCAAAACCGGCGACACAATAAACGGAATCGTGCGTCCGCCGAAAGAAGGAGAAAAATATTTTCCGCTTCTTAAAGTGATAGAAATCAATGGCAGAGACCCTGATTTTGTCCGCGACAGAGTGCCTTTCGATTTTCTTACTCCGTTGTTCCCGACCGAAAAGTTCAATCTTGTCGGACACGGACACAGCAATCTCTCCGTTCGCATCGTCGATATGTTTACTCCGATAGGTAAAGGTCAGCGCGGTCTCATCGTTGCACAGCCTAAAACCGGTAAAACGGTCTTGTTGAAGTCGATAGCCAACGCTATTGCCGACAATCATCCCGAAGTTTACATGATTGTCCTGTTGATTGACGAACGTCCCGAAGAAGTAACGGATATGGCGAGAAGCGTTAAGGCTGAAGTTGTTGCATCGACGTTCGACGAACCCGCCGACAGACATGTGCGCGTTGCAAATATCGTTCTCGAAAAAGCAAAACGTTTGGTCGAATGCGGTCACGACGTCGTTATTCTTTTGGATTCCATAACTCGTTTGGCGCGAGCGTTTAACACCGTTCAGCCGGCGTCGGGAAAAGTACTTTCGGGAGGCGTTGACGCCAATGCTCTGCACAAACCGAAACGCTTCTTCGGCGCTGCCCGAAATATCGAAAACGGAGGCTCGCTGACAATTCTTGCAACGGCTTTAACCGACACAGGCTCCAAAATGGACGATGTGATTTTCGAAGAATTTAAAGGCACGGGAAATATGGAATTGCAACTCGACAGGAAACTCTCGAATCGCAGGCTGTTCCCGTCGGTGGACGTCACATTATCAAGCACTCGCCGCGAAGATTTGCTGCTCGACAAAGACGTTATGAACCGGATATGGATACTCCGGAACTATCTCAGCGACATGAATTCCGTCGAAGCAATGGAGTTTTTGAGAACACGTCTGCAAAAAACGTCAAGCAACGAAGAATTTTTGATTTCCATGAACAGTTAAAAGCGAATTTACGATTACAGTCAATCGTTTTTGCTGTAAAAATTTCGCAAAGTAATTTGCTGATAAATAGCAAAGTAAGATATATTGTATAAATTATTTTATGCATAATGGTTGTTATTTGCAATAAAAACAGTATCTTTGTCGCTGTAACGATTAAATTTTAATGAAATGGAAGAATTTTGGTTATCATTGGACGTGTTTGAGAAAGTATTGTGGTGTATTGCAATCCCTTCATCCATAATATTTATCATCCAGACAATCATGACGTTTGTAGGGATGGACGCCCACGATGGCGTGGGAGCGGAATTTAACGGAAGCGAGGGCGATCCTTCGCCTTTTCAACTGTTTTCGTTCCGTAACCTGATAAATTTTCTGCTTGGGTTCAGTTGGGCAGGAATATCTTTGTCGGGAAACCTTGAAAGCGAAGCGCTTATCGTTGTTCTATCAACGCTTGGCGGTCTTCTGCTGGTTACGGTTGTCATGCTCATTTTCTACTATATGAGCAAACTCGGCGAAAGCGGAAATATTCATTCCGAAGACGCAATCGGAAAAACAGCAGTGGTTTATGTCCCGATATCTGAAAAAAGGTCGCGGACTGGGAAGGTTCAACTTTCGATCAACGGCGCTACATGCGAATTTGACGCTTTGACCGACGGCGATTTTCTCAAAACCGGAGAACCTGTTGTTGTCGAATCCGTTATTAACGGGAACCTGTTGCTGGTAAGTAAAGTTTGATGATTGATTTTCAGGAAGGTTATGTACTTTTGATTGACAAACCTTACGCATGGACGTCCACGGATGTTGTCCGCAAAGTAAAAATATTATTGCGGAACAAAGCAGGTATCAAAAAGATAAAAGTTGGTCACGCAGGAACTTTAGACCCTCTTGCGACAGGTTTGTTGATTGTCTGTACCGGAAAAGCCACCAAAAATATCGAAAATATTCAAAGTGGTGAAAAAGAATATATTGCCGATATATATCTGGGCGCTACAACTCCATCGTTCGACCTCGAAACCGAAATTGACAGTCAGTATCCGGTTGAGCATATTAACGATGATTTGATAAAATCCGTATTGTCCTCGTTCTTGGGAAAACAGGAACAGATTCCACCTTTGTTTTCGGCGAAACTGATTGACGGTAAACGTGCTTACGAATACGCAAGAACAGGAAAAACCATGGAAATGAAACCTGCTAATATCGAAATCTACGGTTTGGAACTGCTCGACTATTCCGCTCCGGTAGCAAAAATCAAAATCAATTGCAGCAAAGGTACATACGTGCGCTCTTTCGCTCGCGATCTGGGAATAGCGCTCCAAAGCGGAGGATATCTCAGTAAACTCCGACGTACCAAATCAGGAGAATATGACGTAAACAACGCATTGACAATTAAAGAAGTAGAATTTTTATTTGATTGAAAAAATTATATTACTTTTGCATTAAATTATAAAAAGTAAATGTCATGATATCGTTTAAAAAGTATAATTCTATTGAAAACGTTTTTGATAAAGAATTTGTAGATAATATCAAACTCGAAGGTTTTGATAGTGTGCAATTTGTAGTGCAGGAAAAAGTTCATGGAGCGAATTTTTGTTTCGTTACAGATGGAGAAACTGTCAGCGTCGGTAAACGTAACGGATTTGTCGAAGCCGACGAAAGTTTTTACGGTCATGAAGAATTGCTTGTACGTTACAACGAAAAGATAATCAATCTGTTTAAGCGCGTCAAGGAAAAGTATCCCGACATTTTGACAATAACAGTATTCGGCGAAATGTTTGGCGGAAAGTACATGCATCCCGACATAAAAAACGATTCCCGCATCATTTGCATCCAAAAAGGCGTGAACTACTGTCCCAATCACGAATTTTACGCTTTCGACCTGTATGTAACCACTGCCGACAGCGGTCGTTTTCTCACTGTGGACGAGATAAATACGTTTTTCGAAGATGCGCAGTTTTTTTATGCAAAAACCTTATTTAAAGGGACTATCGACGAATGTCTGCAATATCCGAACGCTTTTCAAAGCCATATTTCGGAATGGTTGGGTTTGCCGCCGATTGAAGACAATATTTGCGAAGGGATAGTGATTCGCCCGTCGGAACCAATTTATTTTCACAATGGCGCTCGTGTGTTGCTGAAAAGCAAAAACAGCCGGTTTGCCGAAAAAAAATCGGTAAAGAAAAGAATAAAAATCCCGACTGTCGAACTTTCGTATAGCGAAAATTTGAAAGAATTGCACTATGTAAGCGAAGAATATGTTACCGAAAACCGGCTGAATAATGTAATCAGCAAAATCGGAAAAGTTTCGATGCCAAAAGAGACAGGTAAACTAATTGGACTGTTCAGTAAAGATATTCTGGAAGATTTTCTGAAAGAACACTCGGTACAATACCATGCTTTAGAAAAAGACGAACAGAAAATACTGAATAAACATATTAACTCAGAAGCTGCAAGTTTGATTAAAAAAGTGTATTCTATTCTTTGATTTTGTGTTGAATAGACTGTAAAAACGAAAAATTTTGCAGCAGTTTATATTAAATTTCGTATATTTGCACAACTAAATAATAGCAAAATTGTATAAAAATATGAAATATGACACGGGTTATTTGTTTGATTTTATGTTCGTTTTGCTTTTCGTTCGTTCTGCGTTCGCAAATCAATTACGATTTTGAATCGGGGTCGTTGTCCGAATGGATACAGAAACCCGCGGAATCGTGGGGGTTAACTCCTATTGCTTTTGCTTCTGACTCGTCTTTATCCGGAAATCAATCTTTGATGCATTCGAGGAAAAGTACTGGAAATAGCAGGGATTCAATATTTATCCCTGTTAATGGGATAACATTTGCAGAACATGATGTTACATGGAAATTTCTATTAAAATACACTTATCTTCCTTCAAATACAAATAAGTGGGCTGTCGTTCTTGCTGCAAATAGTATTTACAACAATTTCACAGGTTACGCTGTGGGTGTGAACATGAAAGCGAGCAACGATGATATACTATGTTTATATGTAGTTAATAATAACGTCTATGATGAGATAATAAGAACTAATATTATTTGGGACAATTCAGTCACAGGAAATAAAGTTGCTTTAGAAATCAGGCGAAATCATCACAATTATTGGCAAATCGGCGCCAATATTGGCGGATATTTTTCAGATATTGAGTTTCATACTGACAGTATTCCGAATACAACATATTCAGATATTTCGTACTTCGGTATAATACATTTTTTTACAGCTAATTACTCAAAAACGTTATTTATCGACGACATCAGCATAGATGCAATAGATAGAAATATTCCGAGAGCATTTGATACTGAAATAATTCCGCCTGACGGGCAAATTTTGGGGAGAAATATTTCCTCCGTCAGTGAGGACACGGTTGAAGTCTTTAGATTTGATATTCAGGATATTGCCGGTTCCGATGCTTTGCCGACTTATTTACGTCAAGTTACTGTCAAAAACGCCAAACCGCCCTCGTATGCGAATTGGAAAACGACAGTCAAAGACGCTTATTTGTACTCTGAAAACGTTGAAATTTCGCAAATTACAAACACAACAATAACCAACGATTCCATTGTATTTGTTTTGAACGACGATTTGGTCATCCCTCTCGGCGACACAGTCGATTTGTTGATGAAAATTCTCCTTAATGATTCATTAACAGATAATTCTGTTTTACAATTCAAAATAGACCGGGCAAATCATGGATTTGTTACCGCTACAAACGGTTCGGGAATGGCAACAGAATTGACGGACGATATTGTGTCAAACATTTTTACCATTGATATTGAGGCAGATACAATCAGATGGAAAAGTGTTCCCGATATTGTTTCCGTACATTCCGATTTTTCGATAACTGCCATTGTTACAGACAGTAAAGGAAATATTGACAGCGATTTTTCTTTTCCCGCGACTTTGATTTTAAATTCGGGAAACGGAAATCTGAACTTCAATTCTCTCTCTTTCGCCAATGGCGAACTTGATGCCGGAAATATTTCATACGATAAGGCGGGAGATATTGCGATACAACTTTCATCGGAATCTTTGACGTCGGCAAATCATTCTATTTCAGTTATTTTAGATCAAAATTCAAGTATCGAAAATCCTGTAGAACAAATTCAGGGAACGACAATAAGTTCCGACGCTCTGAGTATTGAGAGTGAAGTCCCTGTTTTTCGGTTTGTTATAAAAGATCCGCCCGGAGACAGCGCTGCAACTTTTGTGAAGGAATTGAAATTTACAAATCCTTTAAGTCAAACCAACTGGAATAATGTCATCGGCGGTATTTCGTTGTATAATGGATCACAACGACTGATAACCAATATCATAACACAAAATAAAGAGTATATCATCGCAGGATTGTTTCCCGGCAGTCTGATGGTTGCCGATGGCGCTGAAAAAGAAATCACATTGAAGATATGGCTGAAAACCAAGGTCACGGATAAAACCAAACTGGTATTTACGATTCCGGCGACCAATCACGGATGTCAGGCAAGGTCCGACGGCTCGCTTTTTGCCGACGATTTTGTCCAAAGCATTGTATCCGACACGTTTAACGTCGAAGTGAATGCAACGAAAATTATTTTTAAAAACATTGATGCAGCTATCGCTCCAAATTCTCCTTTTTCGTTGGAAATAAATGCAGTAAATAACGATGAAACGATTGATTTTGATGCAACGGAAGAAATTACTTTGGAACTTGTCGGAGATGGCAATTTGAGCAGCATTTCGGGATTGAGCAAGTATTTAGTTGAAGGTAAGGCTGTTTGGAATGATTTGACAATTGATATACCTGCGATATTCCGAATCAAAGCCGTGCATCCGTCTTTTGGCGAAACAATATCGAACGAAAACGCTTCAATGGACTTAAATTCAGCGATTTTGCCGGTGTTGTCGCAACAAAAATCGGTTTTCAAATCGACGGATACTTTGCTGAGCGACGCGAAAGAAGTTATTCGTTTTCAAATCAATGATATAGGAACGAACGACGGTTTACCTACTGTCGTCAATAAAATGGTTTTCGGCACGATTTCCGAGATGTATATTCCCGATTTAATTGGCGGGATAGAACTATTATCTGAAAATCAAAGCGTTTCATTATCATTTACATCATCTGAAAATCAAATAACGGTTACGCCGGACAATTTAAGTATTCCCGATGGAGAATCGCGCGAAATTATTCTGAAAATATTCCTTAAACGAGTTAAATGTTTGGATGGAAGCAAATTACAGTTATATATTCCGACAACACACAGTTGGACAGTCTCACAAAACAGTTCTCGACTGCTCAAAACGTTTGAATATCCGATATATTCCGAAGTCCATTCTGTTGATATAGAGGCGTCCCGGCTTATGATTCTCAACCAGCCGATGATAGTTTCCAAAGATACGCCTTTTTCGTTCAATGTCGGAGCAACCGACCACATTGGCAATGTAGATACGTCTTTCAATAACATTATCAGCATTTTACAGTCAGGAGGGACAGGGAATTTGCAAAATTTGTCGATAACGCAGTTTTCAGGAATCTCCACATTTAATGCTATTTACGATTCATTGGGAGATTTTTCGTTTAAAGCTGCAAGCGCAGGTATGACTGATGTGATTTCTATGCCGATATACTCTGTAAATCATGCAGATACAGCCGTAAAATACGGCATCTCAACATGGAACAACACCGGCGACTGGATTTGGAACGGTGATAAACTCAAACACAATTCCGGCGACGGATTAAGTTACGTGTTCACTCCGGTCGATATGGATTTGACAAAGAAGGTGATACTCTGGGATTTCACTGTCGAAAACGGCAATTTTGACCCGTCGGCGGATAATGCTTTTTGGTGCGTTTTGTCATCGGACAATGACGATTTGAGTGCGGAAAATCTATCCGGCTATATCGCAGGCGTCAATTACACAGGCAGTTCCGATTTGATTTCGTTCTGGAAAGTTAAAGCAGGCGCAAAACAATTATTGTGGTCAAGCAATTATGACTGGAACGCAAACACAACTATGAGAATAATTGTGCAAAAATCTGAAAATGAATGGAAAATCTTCATTAAGGAAAAAGATCTTCCTATTTCGTTTGCAGGAACATTTTCGGATAATGAACTGTCGGACTGCAAATTTTCGGGCTTTGTTTATAAATATACAAGTACACGAAACGGTATGTTTTCGATTGATAATTACGAAGTTATAAAAACAAGCCTGCCTTTTAAAATAAGTAAAGCCGAAATAATCGACAAAAGCAATATAAAAATAAGTTTCAGCGAAGATGTTACTTTTCCTGAGGCATTAAATCTTGATAATTATTTACTTAAATCTGTTTCAGATACATTCGAAATATTCAGCGTCGCCAAAATTACCGATAATGAAATACGACTCTCTACTCAATTGCTTAGCGATACTTTGTTTTTGCTGTCAATTTCCGGAATTACAGATATTTATGGCGCTACGTTACAAGACACTGTAATAAAACTTCGTAGAACTGCATCCGATGCAAATTGTTCTCTTGAAGCATTAAGCCGGGACTCGCTGACGCTGGAATTTAACCGTAACATGGTTGATTCAATAATCACAGATACAGGCAATTATCTTTTGACTAATCTTGCAGGCGATATTTTTTCAATAAGCAGTATTACAAAAAAATCCGGAAAATTTTATTTAGTCTGCGATTCTCTGCAAGGAAACGCTTTTGTACTATACTACAACAATTTAGAAACGGAAGACGGTTTTATTCTCAACGACAGCATATTACTGAACAAATCCTACCTTCCTGCAAAAATTAACAGGGTGGAGGCAACATCGCTTTCGACTGTAAATGTGGAGTTTAGCAAAAATATTCAGTATGCTGGAAGTTTTACAATCAAAAACTCTCAAGGAACAGTTTTTGATATTGCGTCCAAAACAGTTAATAATAAACAAGTTACATTAACTTTATCCGAACAACTTTCGGGAAACAGTTTTATGCTTTATATTTCCGAAACAAAAGATAATGAAGGATTTACGATAAACGATTCT
>JAISXV010000212.1 GCA_031270335.1 Prevotellaceae bacterium
AACAATGAACTGAAAGGCGGAAAGATTGGCTCGAATCAGGAAATCTGTTACAACACAAAACCTGCGGCATTCACATCGACGACGGCGGGAAGCGGAGGCAGAGGTACAGCCGTTTATTCGTGGGAATACAGTACGAACGGGACAAACTGGACGACTATCGGCAGCAGTAATTCATCCGGATATACTTACAACGTCGCCCTGACGCAGACAACAAAGTTTCGCCGGAAGTTCAACAACACCTGCACGCCAGCTGTGTACAGCGACACTATCACGGTGACGGTAAACAATGAACTGAAAGGCGGAAAGATTGGTTCGAATCAGGAAATCTGTTACAACACAAAACCTGCGGCGTTCACATCGACGACGGCGGGAAGCGGCGGCAGAGGTACAGCCGTTTATTCGTGGGAATACAGTACGAACGGGACAAACTGGACGACTATCGGCAGCAGTAATTCAGCCGCATACACTTACAACGTCGCCCTGACGCAGACAACAAAGTTTCGCCGGAAGTTCAACAACACCTGTACGCCGGCTGTTTACAGCGACACTATCACGGTAACGGTAAACAATGAACTGAAAGGCGGAAAGATTGGTTCGAATCAGGAAATCTGTTACAACACAAAACCTGCGGCGTTCACCTCGACGGCTCCGGCAAGCGGCGGTAATACAGCCGGATACACTTACTACTGGCAATACAGCATCGACAATGGCGTTTCATGGATATACATCGACAACTCTAACACTTTAGACTATACGCCCACTGCCGCCCTGACACAGACAACTCAGTATCGCCGCATGGTCACCAACACTTGCGGAACGGATTCCACCTCTCCGGCGACAGTAACGGTTCGCAGCGCGGCGCTGTACAACTATCCCGATATTCGGGTACGTGTCTGTCCTGATGAGGACGTCGAAGTCAATCTGTCGAAGTACATCGACACGCTTGATTTGCTTTCTGTCGTATGGGAGAGTTTGTCGGGCGTCCCGATAAATTCGACAACGGGCGTGATTCCTGCGAATAAACTTGTTGCGTCGCGGGTCTATACTTTCACTTACACGGCAAGCAATCCCTGTGCAAGCGACGTCAAACGCAAGCTGTATCTCGAAACACTGAATAACGGCAAGATGCGTCCTCTGAAAGACGTCGTCGTGATGTGCTACGAACATGCCGAAGCAGTGAATATCAATCAACTGTTCGGTATCGACGCCGGCAATGGCAGTTGGACATACCAGTCTTTCACTGCCGGCGACGTCGATAACTATGTTACGAAATCGCCTGTAACTTCGCTCTACTCCGGCGCAGTGGTCATGGACGGCGTAGCGATCTTCAACAATATTGCCGCCAAACCATATCACGGTGTCGCCGAAGCCCGTCAGGTTACGTTTACCTACACTCCGGCTATCAATAGCTGTCTCGCAGGAAAATCATTCACAATGACAGTCGTACTGACGCCAAATATCCTGAATTGAGAATGGAGAATTGAAAATTGCGGGTTGATTAAAAATGTTTGCAGCCGACCTGAGTATTATACTCGGGTCGGTTTTTGATTAAGATTTGTAGGATTTAAAGATTAGTAGGATTGCCTTCGGACGCAGAAAGACAATCCTATAAATCCTAATCGGATTTGGCACGTTCATCGTTCATACTTCATCGTTCATCGTTCATACCTCATCGTTCATCGTTCATACCTCATACCTCATACATCATACCTCACTTTAACGCTTCCGAGCCACCCACAATATCAATCAGTTCACCAGTGATTGCCGATTGTCGTACTTTGTTATACTGCGTGCTGAGTTCGCCGAGTAAATCGTTTGCATTGTCGGTAGCCGCCTGCATTGCCGACGAACGGGCGCCGTATTCGGCAACCATCGACTCCAGAAACGTCTCATACAACATAAGTTTCACAATCTGAGGCGCCAGCGTTTGCACCAGAGTTTCCTTGTCCGGTTCCATGATGTAGTCCGGATACGAGTCTTTATGACCGTTCCCATCTGTCAACGGAAGGAGTTTTTTCTCCGCAATATATTGTGTCAGAATATTTTTAAACCGGTTATACACCATCACAACCTCATCGACTTCCTTGTTCAGATACATTGTTATGATTTTTTCGGCGACTTCCGACACTTTCGTATATGACTGATGGTCGTATATTTCGGGCGGGATATTTTCGAGCGCGATGTTTTTGTTCTGCGAAAATCCGTCGTAAATCTTTTTCCCTATGGTATATAACGCTACATTATACGATTCGGCGCTATACCGTTCTATTACTTCTGCGGTTTTCTTAATCGCATTTGAATTGAACGCTCCACACAATCCGGTATTCGATGAAAACGAAACGATTAACACCTTTTTTGTTCCGGTGTTTTTCGTCATCAGCGGGATATTTGTTTCCGACAGCGAATTGATAAGGTCGTAAAACGTCGATATGATATTGTTTTTATAGAACAGAAAAGCGTTTAACGAAGCCTGCGCCTTGTGCAGTTTTGCGGAAGATATCATCCGGTTTACATCCGTGATTTTCCGGGTTGCCGACACAGAATTTATCCTTCCTCTGATTTCTTTTAACGATGACATTTTTCTACTGTTTTAACAAAAAACTGAAATCTTCGTCACGCTTGACTTCTACGGGTTTATCGCCGTTTTTGAACACTCTGACGGGTTTATCGCCGATAAGGCTCAACCTCCCGTTTTCGAACAGAAAAATACAGCCTTCGCGCAATCCGGCGACATACCGGTTGCGATTGGCTGCAATGTATTCTTCGATGCGCTGTTCCCGTGTTTCGCCTGCATGTCCCTGAGGATGAGCGTCGAGATAATGCGGATTTATCTGAAAAGGTATCAGATTGAATGCTTCGAAACTTTCCGGCTCGACTATGGGCATATCGTTTGTAGTACAGATTGTTGGACAAGCCAGATTCGAACCTGCGCTCCAGCCGACATAAGGCGTCCCGTTACGGACTTTTGCCCTGACAGCGGCTGTAATTCCCGTCTCCTGAACATATTTCAGCAAATGAAAAGTGTTTCCGCCGCCGACAACAATCGCCTGAGCCGCTTCGACAGCCGCAACAGGGTCGTTTTCACGATGTATCCCACGAACTTCGATTCCAATTTCATCGAACCGCTGTCGAACTTTGTCAAGATAAGTGTCATACGAAAAAGTTACCGCCGCATAAGGCACAAAAAGCGCTTCTGTGACATTGTCTTTTGCAAGAAATGTTTGTATGTGCTTTTTGGGATAATCCAGATATGCTTCACCCGGATTTGTCGAATTACTTATTAGTAACAGTCTCATCTGCATATTAATTAATCGCAACCGCAATCATCGTCATCGCCGCATTCTTCACAATCGTCGTGGCAACATCCACAACTGCAACTTCCCGACAAATCTTCGGGCGTCGCTTCACGAACGTCCACTATCTCACCTGTAAAATGCAGCGTGTTTCCTGCCAGCGGATGATTGAAATTCATGGTAACAGTAGCATTATCAATCCCTTCGACTACTCCGTACAGACGATTTCCTTCCTGATCCTGCATCGGGATATTTGCGCCGATTTTGATATAGGTCTCATCAAATTTACCGTCGATTTCAAAGGCGTTTTTGGGTATATCCAATATTGCGTCCCGGTCTATTTCGCCGTAAGCGTCAGCGGCGTGCAAAATAAAATCGAACTTGTCGCCAACACTTTTGTTCGCTATTTGCTGTTCAAATTTCGGAAGCAGATATCCTACGCCATACATGAATTGCATGGGTTTTTCTTTTGTAACTACTTCAATTTCATTTCCATCGGCTTCAAGTCTGTAACTTAAAGCAACTACTTTGTTTTGTTCTACTTTCATTTAACTAATGTTATGTTTATCTTATTTATTACCTTAAAAATTTTCTGCAAATGTAGTCAAAAATTTTATATTCATCGTTTTTCCGTCGAAAACGGCATATCCTCCGCCTGAAAACCAGTCGGGAAGGACTACAAAATTGAAGCCGTTCTCCGAAAGATTGACGGGAACGTGAAGGTGTCCCATGACGAAAAAATCGAGTTTTTGTTCTTTGGCAATCTCGCATACTTTGTTATAAAAAGGATTATTGTCGGGATTGAACTCCATTCTGCCGTGCTTTTTCCTGTTGCTTTTCGACCAGGCATGTGCAAACGACAGTCCGATATGAGGATGTATCCCTGCAAAAACTTTCCGTAACTTACTGTTTGTGAATATCCATCTCAACAACGCGTGACTTTTGTCTCTCACATTGAGAGCGTCGCCATGTGTCAGACAAAATTTGTGTCCGTAAAGTTCTACAGTATAATCGGTTGGATGAAAAATTACTCCCAATTCCGATTGCAGATAATCGCTTACCCAAAGATCGTGATTTCCTGCAAAAAAATGCACAGGTATTCCGGCGTCTGTGAGTTCGGCGATTTTCCCCATGGTTCTGACAAATCCTCTAGGCACAACTTTCTTATACTCAAACCAAAAATCGAAAATATCTCCTAAAAGGAATATCTCTTTTGCATCGGATTTGATACTGTCGAGCCAGTTCACAAAACGAAGTTCCCGTTTGCGGGAATCTTCATAGGGAGGCAGTCCAAGATGGACGTCTGCGGCAAAATAGTAATTCATTCGAGTCTTCAATCAACGATTAATCAACGACTAACATTGCGTCGCCATAAGCGCCGAATTTGTATTTTTCTTTGACGGCAGTGGTGTATGCGTTTATCACAGCATGATATCCGCCGAACGAAGCCGTCGCCATCAGCATGGTGGACAGCGGTTGATGAAAATTCGTTACAAGCGCATCAGGTACAACACATTCGTATGGAGGAAAAATGAATTTGTTCGTCCATCCCTCGTACGATTTCAAGTATCCCTGCGTGGTGTACGAACTCTCCATAGTTCTCAGCACGGTGGTTCCTACAGCGCAGATTTTCTTACCCATATCCTTGGCGCTGTTTACGATAAGTTCCGCTTCTTCGGGAATAATGATCTGTTCGGAATCCATTTTGTGCTTGCTCAAATCTTCGACGTCGATTTCCCGGAAACTTCCCATACCAAGATGAAGGGTCACTTCGGCAATGTCAATGCCTTTGATTTCACATCTTTTCAACAGTTCACGACTGAAATGCAGACCGGCAAACGGAGCGGCAACGGCGCCTTCATGTTTCGCAAAAATAGTCTGATAACGATCTTCGTCAATTGATTCCACTTTTTTGCGCACCCAGCGCGGCAAAGGCGTTTCGCCAAGTTTGAACAGCGCGGACTTGAACTCGTCGTGGGTTCCGTCGAAAAGGAAACGCAAAGTTCGTCCTCTTGACGTTGTGTTGTCGATAACCTCTGCCACTAACAAGTCATTATCACCAAAATAGAGTTTGTTTCCTATTCTGATTTTTCTTGCAGGGTCAACCAAAACGTCCCACAGACGCTGTTCTCTATTCAGTTCTCTCAGAAGAAAGACCTCAATATCTGCGCCCGTCTTTTCCTTATTTCCATACAGTCGTGCAGGAAATACCTTAGTATTGTTGAGCACAAAGACGTCTTTTTCACCAAAAAAATTGATAACGTCTTTAAAGACTCCATGTTCTATTTTTCCCGTTTTTTTCCTAACAATCATTAAACGAGATTCATCCCTGTTTTTAGAAGGATATTTTGCAATTAGCTCCGGTGGAAGCTTAAAATTAAATTGCGATAGTTTCATTCTTACTTTTAAAATTTAACACAAAAAAAACATCCTTTATACGCAGAAAAAATGAAAATGTTTCATTTTTATGAAAAAAAATGTATTTTTACATATTTTACAATCTTAACAATTAACTATCGCGTTCATAATTTCGTCAATAGCAGCGTTTAATCCGTCGGTGTTTTTTCCGCCGGCGGTAGCGAGATAGGGTTGACCTCCTCCGCCGCCCTGAATATGCTTGGCTGCCAAACGAATCAGTTTCGAAGCGTCGAATCCGTTTTTGACAATATCATCGCTAAGCATCAGTGTGATGGACGGTTTATTTCCCGCATCGGAGCCTCCCACGAGAAACAGGAATCGTTCGGTAAATTCGCCTCTCAGTTGAAGCGCAATGTCTTTTATCAAATCGGGAGCGTAAAATACTCCTTTGACAAGCAAAACATTGATTCCGTTGATTTCTTTCACTTGCTTTGCGAGTTCCTTTCTCACGATTACAAGTTTCTCCTTCTTAAATTCTTCGACCGTTTTCTTCAATTCCTGATTTTCGGCAAGGAATTTATGGACAGCCTGTTTCAGATTGGGCGCATTGTTGAACATCTCGCGGATGCCATACAACACATCCTGTTGCATGTACAGGAAATTTTCGCATTTTTCGGCTGTGACGGCTTCGATTCGGCGTATTCCGGCGGCGATAGAGCCTTCGCTGATGATTCGGAACGAGCCAATATGTCCGGTTTGCTGAATGTGAGTGCCTCCGCAAAGTTCGATTGATTCGCCGAACTTGATAACCCGCACCCTGTCGCCGTATTTTTCGCCGAACAAAGCCATCGCACCCATCGATCTTGCTTCATCGACAGGAATATTCCGGTATTCGTCGAGCGGGATATTGTCGCGTATTGCTTTGGTAACCAATTTTTCGACCTCACGGATTTCGTCGTAACTCACTTTCTGGAAATGCGAAAAATCGAATCGCAGAACATCCGGCGACACAAACGAGCCTTTCTGTTCGACATGCGTACCCAGAATTTTTCTTAACGCATAATGAAGCAAATGCGTTGCAGAGTGATTGCATTCCGTAGCCGTTCGTTTTTCGATATCTACCGAGGCAACGAACGTCACTGACAGATTGTCAGGCAACTTTTTCGCAAGATGCACCGAAAGATTATTTTCTTTCTTAGTATCAAAGATTTCGATCTTTTCCGATTTCGACTCCAGCGCTCCGCTGTCGCCCACCTGACCGCCCATTTCGGCATAGAAAGGCGTTTTGCTGAGGACAATCTGGTAAAAATCTTTGTCTTTTTGTTTCACTCTGCGATAGCGGAGTATTTCGGTTTCGGACGAAGAGCAGTCGTATCCGACAAATTCCGTGTCGCCTTCTTTCAACACAATCCAGTCCTCGACTTCCATTGATGCGGCGTTGCGTGCGCGGTCTTTTTGCTTTTGCATTTCAGCATCGAAACCTTCTTTGTCGGCTTCGAGTCCCTGTTCGCGGAGAATCAGTTCCGTCAGGTCGAACGGAAAACCGTAAGTGTCGTATAATGTGAAGATATCTGTGCCGCTGATTTGCGTTTTGCTCTGCTTTTTGCTTTCGCGGACTAATTTGTCGAGCATATTGATTCCGATTTCGAGCGTGCGCAAAAACGACAGTTCTTCTTCACGGATAACTTTCTCGATCAATTGCTGTTGTTTCACTAATTCGGGGAATGTGTCGCCCATTTCGTTTGCCAGAGTTTCAACCAATTCGCAGATAAACGGCTTGTCAAAACCAAGAAAAGTATATCCGTAACGTACTGCACGGCGCAATATCCGCCTGATGACGTATCCGGCTTTCACGTTCGACGGCAACTGACCGTCGGCAATCGAAAAACTGATGGCTCGCAGATGGTCGGCAACGACGCGCATCGCAACATCCGCATCTTTGTCGTCGCCGTATTTTTTGCCCGACAGTTCGGCTATTTTCCTGATTACCGGCTGAAAAACATCAGTGTCGTAATTGCTTGTAACGCCTTGCAACGCCATACACAACCGTTCAAACCCCATTCCCGTATCGACATGTTTTGCGGGAAGCAATTCCAGACTGCCGTCGGCTTTGCGATTAAACTGCATGAACACCAGATTCCAGATTTCTATCACCAAAGGATGGTCTTTGTTTACTAATGATTCTCCGGCGATTACGGCTCGTTCGGCGTCGGAGCGGAGGTCGATATGGATTTCGCTGCAAGGACCGCAGGGACCGGAGTCGCCCATTTCCCAGAAATTGTCTTTTTTATTTCCCAACAATATCCGGTTTTCGGGAAGATACTGTTTCCATAAATCGAAGGCTTCGACGTCGCGTTCAGTGCCGTCTTTTTCGGAACCCTCGAAAACCGTAGCATACAGCCTGTCAGCGGGAATACCATACACTTTGTGAAGCAGTTCCCAAGCCCAGTCGATTGCTTCTTTCTTGAAATAATCGCCAAACGACCAATTGCCCAGCATTTCGAACATGGTATGATGATAAGTGTCGTGACCGACTTCTTCGAGGTCGTTATGTTTTCCAGACACTCGAAGACATTTTTGAGTATCGACGATTCTGTTTGCTTTTCCTGTTTCATTGCCCAAAAAAATGTCTTTAAACTGATTCATTCCGGCATTGGTAAACATCAGTGTCGGGTCGTTTTTCACTACCATCGGAGCAGAAGGAACTATCTCGTGTCCTTTGCTTTTAAAAAAATCTAAAAAGGTTGCCCTTATTTCTTTTGA
>JAISXV010000001.1 GCA_031270335.1 Prevotellaceae bacterium
TGGCTCTATCTCTTGAATCCACTGCTTTTTGTCCCAGTTCGGCAACAGCATTTTCAAAGAAATCTAAAGTCTTTGCATTTTTTTCATTAGTAATGATAACAGTTTGATCCAAACCTCGCTCAATTTTAGCAAAGGCGTCGACAATCTCGGCAGACACATTCAGCGCCAACATTGCTGTCAACACTAAATACATCATATTGATCATTTTTTGCCTCGGTGTTTGTTTTCCTCCAGCCATACTGTTAATTTTTTATTTATTCAAAACTGTATTTACCGCAGTCAACATGCTTCCGTAGATGGAGTTCAAATTTTCGACATTGTTATTTAAACTTGCCATTTGAGCGCCCAACTTTTGAGTTTCGCTTATCGAAACATTTATGTTGCCTGCCAATTGATGGATGTCGTTATGCAATTCTACATAATCGTTCTGTACCTTGTTCGCTTCCAGCAGATATAATTCGTAAGAAGAGTTCAGAGCGCCCATAGTGCGACCCAATGTTTCCAACTGTCCGCGATAATATTCGTATCCGGAATGAATTTGCTCAATTCCTGCTTTCGACTGCTCATTAAGTTGTTGTATAACCTGAGCGCCTTTGCCGTATGAATCCGACAACGCTCCGGCAGATTCGCCTATTGCAACAATCGAACCCGAAGTCGAATACATTTTTCCTGTCAAATCCGACGCCGCCGACACCAAATTCGACAGACCGGACATTTGATTCATCGAATCCGAAAACTTACGGATATTTTCTTTCAACCCTTCCGTAGTCGCTTCATCAATACTCAAATCAAAATTTACGTTGCCGCCTCCGATTTGTTGACGTTGTGGTTGAGAAATACGCTTATCGTTTTCAACATGCTCTTCTCCCAATTCGGGAAACACTGTATCCCAATGGTATTCTCTGGGAAGGGCTTCGAAGATTGAAATGGCGAAAATAAAAGCTTCTACACTCATTCCCGTTACCAGCATCATACCTGCGCCCTGCCAGTGCATAAGTTTAAACAGAGCGCCCAATATAACCACCGAAGCTCCCAATCCATACGCTACGGCGATTAAACGTTTCATTAACTTAGATTCCAAAAATTTCATAATCGTTATATTTTAAATTATATGTTATTATTATGTTTATTTTCAATATTTTACTTTAATCCGGTACTTCCGACAACAGCGTCTCTGACAGTTCTGAATCCTATATACGAATGTGTACTGTCCATATAATTATAGTCTCTTGCTCCTGTTTGCAGAAAATAAGAAACATCTTTCCACGAACCGCCTCTGACTACCTTGCGTTTTTTGCTCGCTTTATCTTTTTTGGTAACTTGCTGATGATATGTCGGAACCAAATCGTGCGTAGCTTCGTAAGCATTTTCGTCGTAAGCGTCGTTAATCCACTCGGCTACGTTGCCTGCCATGTCGTACAGTCCGAAATCGTTCGGTTCATATTGTGCAACGGGCGACGTCCGTGAAAATCCATCAAGAGCGTAATCGCCTCTTTGCGGTTTGAAGTTTGCAAGGAAACATCCGCTGCTGTTGGCATTATACATGCTTCCCCAGGGATAAAGACCGCCTTCGAGACCGCCGCGTGCAGCATATTCATATTCAACTTCCATCGGCAAACGGTAATCTTGCGACGGGTATTGATTTCTGTACTTCTTTTCTTTTGCATGATGCGACCTCCAGTGGCAAAATGCCGACGCCTGCCTCCACGATACGCCTGCAACAGGATAAAAATCGAAAGCGGGATGCCAGAAATACGATTTGGCATAAGGGTCGTTATACGAATTGAAAAAGTCGCGTATCCATACTAATGTATCGGGATAAACAGAAACGTTTTCTTCGATTATAAACGAACTTCTATCAACAATATCAACATATTCGCCATTCTGATTCCGAACTTTTCCAACATAATGTCCGTTAGGATTTTGATCATCGACAACCCAACGTGATTTTGCGGCTTGCTGCAAGTCGTAATATTTGTATTTGTAATTCAATTTTCTGACGTCTATGGATCTTTTCTGTCCCAATGCCTCCTGTTTCGAATAGAAAAATTCGCCGGTTTTGAGGGCTTCATAGTGATCAGCGAAGTTTCGTTGTCTCGGCGAAAGATGAATCGCTGTTTTGTAGTTAAGCGGAATTTCTTCCGGTTCAAGGTCTTCTTCTTCCTCGTCATCTACTTCCTTGGCAAACCCATCTACATCGTTACTTACCAGTATTCTTCTTGCGATAGAATCGGCAGTCCATCGTACAAATGCCCTGTACGCTAAATTAGTTGTTTCGGTTTGATCCATAAAGAATTGGTCAGTTGTTCGACGCTTCAGCGGAGCATTCATTGCCCATACGAAATCTTCATCATTCGATCCCATTTCAAATGACCCTCTTTGAATTAAAACCATGTTTTCTGGCGGAGCTTCAAATCCCTTTTTCGATCCCTTTCCGCCTATTCCTCCTTTGTTTCCGCACGAGGCAACAAAAATAACAACTGCAATTAAAGTTACTATTCTCTTCATGTCCATAATTTATAAATATCTTATACTTTTATACTTTTGTTTTCCTTTATCTAAAAAAACAGAAAATCTGTATGTCAGCATAATCTCGTGGTTACTTCCTCCATATCTGCTTAATAAAGAAGTGTTGTAACTGTAAGAATATCCCAACCTGAGATTAGGAAATAAATTTAAACCTGCAAGCAGCCCCAACGATGTTTTGAATCGGTAATCCAACCCTGCCCAGAATCTGTTCCGATAAAAGAGAAGCGAATTTATTGAATAAAGAGCGCTTTTCAAATCCGTCAGTACCAGCAATGAGGGCTTCAGTTCAAAATCAGGATTTGCGAACGGAATCCCGTATCCTGCCATAAGATAATAACTTCGTGGCAGTTTTGAAGGATTGTCGCCATATACCAAAACCGGACGAACTAAGTGCAACACCGATATTCCTGCATACAACTTGTTGTTTGTATAATAAGCGCCAAGACCCAAATCGAAACTTCGCTTCGATTCTTTCCCTGTCGGGATAGCGGGGTCGGCGCCGCCACCATCGGGCAATCGCCAGCTTTCCGAATCAAGAGTACTGAAAAATACACCTGCAGATAAACCTAAACTTAAAGAACCTTTTTCTATTTCAAACTTGTACGCATATCCTATATTAAATGCCGGAGTGTTTAGAAATCCTAATCTGTCGTCGTAAAACGTAGCGGTTATCCCGCCTTGTATGTCCCCTATCGTTAGCGGACCGTTTATGTTCAGCACCGTTGTGCCGGGCGACTTGTCAATTCCCGCCATCTGGTCTTTGTTCATTACAATCACGTTGTAATAACGGCTTGTGTCGCTTCCTGCATACGCCGGATTGACAAAAGCGGGATTGAAAGAGGTCTGTGTGAACATTTGTTCGTTTTGCGAAAACGCGCACCCTCCATAAAGCATTAAAAAGAACATTGCGACTCTACTCAAAATATTGCCTTTGTCGTCCTCAAATCCGGGTCTCAAAGACAGCGCAAAGTAATACATTTTTTTTAGCATATACAAGTGTTAAAAATTCTTTTTGTTAATAAATCCTAATTTTTTTCAGCCAATTTTTGCTGATACCAAATCCACCGTAAAGGAACATCACGCCGACACGCAGTCTTATAATCGTTTTCTGTACAGGATATTATCAATGGATTTTTTTCGGAATCTTCCCGAATTTCCATCCACCAACGGTTCGTAATATCGCTATAATAGAAGACCAACTGCTCTGTAGGCTTCTCTAAATTTATAAGAATCTTTTTGATTCCATTCACATTATTTAACATTATTTCGTTCGCCCGATTGGCGATTCCATCGACAATATGCCATACAATTTGCGCAATTAACGCATTTTTTTGACCATCTTTTTCGACTTTATCATGACAAAATATGTTTGCTATTTTCAATCTGTCCGAAATCCCCGCATGACGGGCAATCAGACATACTTCTTCCGAATACAGACCGTTCAAGCCCGAATATAAGGAGTCTGCAATTTCGGGCTTCCGGACTGACGCCATATCCAGACTGAATATGTCCGAATCGCGTAACGCCGGCTCGTAAATCCGGTTGTCTTCACGGAATTTACCGAGACGCAATGTCTCAAAATAACAGGACGACAGCATGTTCAATGTTTCGGGGTCGCTAAGGTATGTTTGATATGCCAGAAAATTGAAGTCAAACAAATTTCGGAATTTATTGTTAATCAACGAATCGGTGAACTCGGAACCGACAACGGCAGGATAAACTGCGCTTGCCGAAATGCTTTTTTTCTCTGCCAAAGCCTCAATGCAAACAGGAAGAATATCAACGGAATTGCCGATTATGATGGTGCATATATTTTTGTCGGACAGCGCTTTAATGATTTCCTTCAACTTGTCGATTTTCGACTGCGCAATATTTCCCAAATCAGATATGCCCACTTCATGCCCGCAATACAGCCCGTAGAGCGATTTCCGTACGAGCGTCAATCCTTTTTCCGCTCCGACTCCAAGTATGGCGATTTTTGTTCCGGACAATTCCCGTCCGGAAAAATTTACCTTGTTGATAAGCAGATGTTTATTTTCCGATTTTATGTCGAAACTCTTCTTATCCACGGGGTCTGTTATTTCAAAAATATCACTCATACCTATTATATATATGTAACATCGAAGTTATTTTTTTGGTTTCTTTACAGAAACGGCTTTTTTTGTCGTTGTCTTTTTCTTCGCAGTCGTTTCTTTTTTGATGGATTTGACCGTTTTGCTTTCCTTTGCAGGTTTAGGACCTTGCTGTTCAATCAATTCCTCGCATTGCTGCTTTGTCAGACTGTCTTTGTCGGTACCTTTGGGCAACTTGTAATTATTGCCTTCAAAAAAGATGTAGGGACCGAAACGTCCGTTCAACACTTTAATATCTCCGAAATCTTTTATCGTTTTTTCCTTGTCCTTTAACTGCTTTTCTTTGATGAGTTCGATTACTCTTTCTTTTGTAACAGTGTAAGGATCATCGTATTTGCCGAGCGACACAAACAGTTTTCCGAACCTTGCATAAGGTCCGAAACGTCCGATGGCAACCACAAGCTCCATTCCTTCGTATTCACCGATATTACGCGGTAAATCAAAGAGTTTCAACGCTTCTTCCAGCGAAATGCTTTCTATCAACTGTCCTTTTTTCAGACTTGCATACACGGGTTTATCCGTTGACTGTTCATCGTCGGAAGCGTTGCCAAGTTGTGCGACAGGTCCAAAACGGGCTATCCTGACCGAAACCTGTTTTCCCGTTTTTGGGTCTGTGCCAAGCACTCTTTCGGAAGCCGTCGGACGTGAAATATCTTTCGATTTTTCGACGTCGTTGTGGAAAGGTTTATAGAATTTGTCTATCATTTTTGTCCATTCCAACTCGCCCGATGCAATTTCATCGAACTCTTCTTCGACGTTTGCGGTGAAGTTATAGTCGATGACATTCTTGAAATGTTCCACCAGAAAATCATTGACCAACATGCCGATATCGCTTGGGAAAAGTTTCGCTTTTTCGGTTCCCGCCGTTTCCTGTTTATTTGCTTTTTTTATGACGCCTTTTTTCAGCGCAATTGTCAGATATTCCCTCGTTTTTCCGGCGCGGTCTTCTTTTGTTACGTATCCGCGCTGTATGATTGTCGAAACGGTTGGCGCATAAGTCGATGGGCGTCCGATGCCAAGTTCTTCCATTTTTTTCACCAGACTTGCTTCGGAATATCTTGCCGAATGTTGCGTAAAACGTTCTACTGCCGATATTTCGTCGTAAACAAGTTTCTGATTTTCCTTCAAGGGCGGCAAAAGTCCTTCGGAATCTTTGTCGTCACTTTCGTCGTCGCTCGATTCGATATATACTTTAAGGAATCCGTCGAACAGCAAAATTTCGCCTGTTGCCAGAAATTTGCTGTCTCTGTCCGAGACGGATATTGTTACAACTGTCTTTTCCAGAGCCGCTTCGCTCATCTGCGAGGCGATAGTGCGTTTCCAGATTAAGTCGTACAGTTTTTTCTCCTGCGCTGTCCCGCTGACAGTTGCGTGTTCGAGTTCGGTAGGACGTATCGCTTCGTGCGCTTCCTGCGCGCCTTTCGATTTCGTCTTATATTGCCGGACATGCGAATATTTTGCGCCGTAAAGACTGATGATTGTGTTTTTTGCCGCTTCGACGGCAAACGACGACAGATTGGTAGAGTCTGTCCTCATGTACGTTATCTTTCCCGCTTCGTAAAGACGCTGCGCTATCGACATGGTTTGTGCTACGGAAAAACCAAATTTTCGCGACGCCTCCTGTTGCAAAGTCGAAGTTGTGAACGGCGGCGATGGCGACTTTTTGGCTGGCTTTTTTTCGATTCCCGAAATAGCAAACTTTGCCGATATACAATGTTTCAGAAAGTCTTCGGTATCTTTGAGCGTCTTGAACTTGACATTCAATTCCGCTTTCAGCGAAAATTTTTCGTCCGCCGAATCAGGATTGAACACAGCGTAAACACGGTAAAACGATTCAGACTTAAAACCAATGATTTCACGTTCTCTTTCGACTATCAAACGCACCGCCACAGACTGAACTCTGCCCGCCGAAAGCGCCGGTTTCACTTTTTTCCACAAAATCGGCGACACTTCAAACCCTACCAGACGATCTAAAACTCTGCGCGCCTGCTGTGCATCAACTAAGTTAATATCAATGCTTCGCGGATTCTTTATAGCGTTCTGAATGGCATTCTTTGTTATCTCGTGAAAAACAATCCGGTTGGTTTTACTTTTATCCAGCCCCAAAGTTTCCTGCAAATGCCAGGCAATGGCTTCTCCTTCACGGTCTTCGTCGGACGCCAGCCAGACGTGTTTCGCTTCTTTGCTGAGTTTTTTGAGTTCCTTTACAACGACGTGCTTATCGTCCGAGACTACGTATTCAGGCTCGTAATTATTCTCTATATCAACCCCTAATCCTTTCTTTACCAAATCTCTGATATGACCGTAGCTTGACTTTACGAGGAATTTATCTCCCAAGAATTTCTCTATCGTTTTGGCTTTAGCCGGAGATTCTACTATTACTAAATTGTCTTGTTGCATTATTATTCAATTTCGGATGCAAATGTAATGAAAAAATATTTATACTGCATACATCTAAATTTGCCGTTTATCGTAAATCTACTAATGACAAGACAGTTATACCCCTTAAATTTTTCCTGAAAACACGGATATAAAGCCTGAATCAGCGAATGAAAAACGAAAAAAACGTAAAAATTTTCACATTTTATCGCATCATATTCAGTATTCCATTAACGAAAGTGAGAGGATGCGCCGAACTCACCTATAACAGTCCGTCATTCTGAACTTGTTTCAGAATCCTCTACACAAAAGAGATTGCGGGTCAAGCCCGCAATGACGGACCAGTCAAGCCCGCAATGACGGGTCAAGAACGCCGAATATAGGCGTTCAATTTGAATAACCCCGAACAAGCGTAGCGCAGTTCGGGGTAACGCAAACACAAACATCAACTCCGAAAGAGTTGAACTGCTATACGCAGTTCTAAAGAGTTGGCGACATATACCCCCGAGCTGCGCCTTCGGCTTGCACGGGGTTATTCAAATCAAAGTCCTACGGACTTATTTGTGTCGCTTCAAATACTGCCCATGTTCCATTTTACCGAAAAACGTATTGAAGCGCACG
>JAISXV010000018.1 GCA_031270335.1 Prevotellaceae bacterium
CTCGACCTTTGTCTGGTATATGAAAACCAAAAATATCCGATAGAACTCAAAATCCGTTACGGAAACAAATATCTCGAAAAAGGTTTCGAGCAAATCGCCAAATACATGGACGTCTTTGGTTGCAACGAAGGATGGATGATGGTTTTCGACCGACGTTCGACTGTCAAATGGGAAGATAAAATCTATATGAAAAAGGAAAACGTGGACGGTAAAACAGTCACGATAGTGGGAGTGTAAAGCAAACCATGAAAACAGGATTCGACCAGCGAAATTCCGGTTATTGCAGCCACCGATTCATGTCTGGAAAAAGTCGGGTACTGGATCAGAATGCGCCAAACGTTTGAAACGGGAATGAATCATTATGTACAGACAAATCCCGAATCGTCAATTATTCAATTTGACAACGGTTATACCTGCGCCGCCCGATTCTTCCTGTTCGTCAAAGAAACTCAGGATGTTACCGGATGTTTTCAAGTAACGTCTGATTTCTTCTTTGAGTATTCCGCTTCCTTTGCCGTGAAGTATCCTTATTTCGCTCATTCCAAGCATTATTGCTTCATCGACAAAGGCAGTAACCTGTTCGAGAGCTTCGAGTGTCCGTTCTCCTCTTACGTCTAATACCGATTTGAAATTCAATCGTTTCATCAACAAATCGGAGGTTATGGACGAAGTTTTGTTAATTTCAATTTTGCGGGATTCGTTACGGGATATTTTTTCTATCCTGTCGGGAGCGACGTTCATGATGATATTTCCCATAGCCACAGCGATATTGTTGTTTCCGACCGAAATAATTTCGCCGATAGCAACTTGACCTTTGATTTTCACCTTGTCGCCTGGCGATAAGCAATTATCTGGTTGTATTGTATCTGATTGATTTTCCGGTTCTTGAACCATATTTGATTCGTTTTGTTTATTCTTTTTTCTTTTTTGGCGATTTTGGATTTTCTGCATTTCGCGTTCTATCTCGCTGTCGATGAACTCACTGCCGGATACTGTTTTCTTAAATTCGTCAAGTTTGGAGCGGGCGATTTTTGTTTGTTCCTTATCGGCTTGCGATTCTTTGATGGTACGGATTGTATTTTCTATTTCTTTATTCGCCGATGCAAGGATTTTTTGCGCTTCTTCTTTGGCTTCGCTAATCAGTTTTTTGCGCATTTCTTTTATTTCAAGTAACTCTTTTTCATATTTTTCCGATAAATCTTCGAGTTTTTTGTCCGTTTTTTTGATATTATCTCTTTTAGTTTCCCAGTATTTTTTATTTTTGGCGATTTCGCGGAGACTTTTCTCTATTTTCACCTGTTTATTACCAAGTTTCGATTCGGCATCTTTAAGAACATTTTCGGGAAGACCGATTTTTCGTGCAATTTCGAAGGCAAAAGAACTTCCAGGAATACCCGTTTCTAATTTGAATAAAGGTTGAATATGTTGAGAATCAAACAACATCGCTCCATTGATAATGCCTGCGGCTGATGAGGCAAAATATTTCAGGTTGGTATAATGAGTGGTTATCAACCCGAAAGCCTTCTTTTTCAGGATGTCGGCAAGAACAGCCTCGGCAATGGCTCCTCCGGCGGACGGCTCTGTTCCTGTTCCGAACTCATCTATCAGTATAAGAGTGTGTTTATCGGCGTTTTTCATGAAAATCTTCATGTTGGTGAGATGCGAACTGTATGTGCTTAAATCGTTTTCGAGCGATTGTTCGTCGCCGATGTCAATAAATATGTTTTGGAAAATTCCCATTTCGGAACTTTCCGACGCCGGAATCAGAAAACCGCACTGCAACATATATTGCAACAATCCTACTGTTTTTATACACACCGATTTACCGCCGGCGTTAGGTCCCGAAACAAGCAAAATACGCTGGTCGAAATTCAGGTTAATATCCAGAGGTACAACTTCTTTCTTTTCCTTTGCCAATGCCCGCATCAATACCGGATGTCTTGCCTTTTTCAGATATATCTGCAGTTCGTCAGTGATTACGGGCATACCGGCTTCTGTTTCAATCGCATAATAGGCTTTTCCCCTGATAAAGTCGATTTCCGTCAAGATATTTCCCGCCAAGGCAATATCTTCGTACGAAGGTCGCATAAAATCCGCCATAGCAACAAGAATTTTCACAATTTCCCTTTGTTCGGCAAACTCCAGTTCCCTGATACTGTTATTCAGTTCCACAACTTCCATTGGTTCAACGAAAACCGTCCGTCCTGTCGATGATTCGCCGACAACTATACCTTTCAGTTTTCGCTTGTTCATCGCCAAAACAGGAATCACAGCATGTCCGTCGCGCATGGTTATCCCCGATTCTGAATCGACAATGCCTTCATTTTGAGCCGATTTAAGTATCATCTGTATGCGTTTGCCGACAATCGACTGTTTGGAACGAATCTCTTTGCGTATGTCGTATAAATCGGAGGAAGCGTTATCTTTAACTTGAGCGTAATTATCTATTATTCTGTCGATTTCTTCAACAATCGTCGACATGAAATACTTTTCGCCGGCATTGCTTTGAGCTGCCGGTGAAACCAAAGCTTTCAAAGCGGGATATTCACTACCTTTTTTGCTGAAATACAAGGATATTCGATTGACTGTGGCGAGCGCTGTTCTCAGATTAAGCAATTCGGACGGTTCAAGGTAACCGCCTGTGGTTTTTATCTTTGCTAAAAAACGACCGGTATCCACATAACCACTGTCGGGAAACGAATTGTCCATCATGCAGATTGTCTTCATTTCCGCCGTTTGCGACAGCAATCCTGTTATTTTCTTTCTGTCGCCCGAAAAACCTGCCGACCCTGCTTTTTCCTTGGCTGACTGTGTTATACATCTGTTTTGCACGAAAGACCTTACTTTGTCAAAACCCGTTTTCTGTTCAAAACTTTCCGGATATATCATAATTCAAGCTTTTCTTTTATCTAAAAATTTGGCGATTTTTCGTGATGCTTCGGACGTTTGCATACTTCGGAGCGCTGCAATTCCGATGATTTTAATTTCCGGACGAACACGCAGACTTGCATGCAGATACGATTCGATGGTTTTGATATCCTCGTCCGATTCTCTTTTCATGGCAAGATAAATAGTAAGGTCGTCCGTACCCAAATCGTTCGACGAAACTTCGACAACATAATCTTCGATTTCGTTGCGTTGATTGAGGATTTCGAATATCATTGGAGGATAAAGCGTTGTTCCTTTCAGTTTGACCAAATGGCTTTTACGTCCGACAATAGGCGAAATACGCGGACTTTTTCGTCCACAGGAGCAGGGTTCGTTTGTCATGTAGCACAAATCGCCTGTACGATAGCGCAAAAGTGGCATTGCTTCTACACCGAGCGTGGTTATCACAAGTTCGCCGGTTTCGCCTTCTACGACAGGGTTTCCAAAGTCATCCAAAACTTCTGAAACGACTAATTCACAGTGTTGATGCCCGCCATGTCCTTCGCTACATTCGGTAAAAGCCGTCTGCATTTCTGTCGATGCGTAAGTGGAATATAAATCTACATCCCACTTATTTTTAATCTTTTGACCTATTAGATTCAATCCCATATCCGTATTGCGGATATTTTCGCCTATGCAAAGAATTTGTTTGACAGGCGATTTTTTGTAATCAATACCATTAAGTTCCGCATATTCAACAAGTTTGATGATAAACGAAGGCACCGCCACAATAGTCGTCGTTCCCACTCTGAAAACCGTGTCCCACTGCATCGAAGGCGCGCCCGGTCCCGTCCTTATCACCGCAGCGCCAAGCATCCGGGAACCCTGATAATAAGCCATTCCCGCCATAAACTGTTTGTCTAAAGTAAGCACAAGTTGAATGACATCATCTTTTGTGAGATTCATCTTGCCGAATGACAGTGATTCGTTGTACGAAAGTCTATGTAAATCGTTTTCCGACAGAGCAATAACAACAGGTGCGCCTAATGTTCCGGAAGTTGAAGTGTATTCAACGATTTTGTCTTTCGGCACACAAAGGAAGTCCCAGTTATAGAGTTGAATATCACGTTTTGTCGATGGCGGAATATATTTCAGGTCGTCAACAGTTTTGATTTTATTTATGTCGATACTGTTGGTTTTGAAAAGATTCCTGTAAAATCCGGATTTTTCCTGCAAATAGTGCAGCAATTCAGCCAATTTTTTGTTTTGAAAATTTTTGATTGTTTCTTTATCGCAGAAATCAAGATTAAAATGTTCAGTCACTGTTTTTTATTTTTATATTGTTCAACTTTTCGATTATTTTCAAACGATTATTTTCGTTTGGTATAATTTTTTGTAATGATAATTCGTAGTATTCCTGTGCTTTATCTATCGTTTTGGTATATGAAAAATAATCGCCGAGATATTCGTATGTCCTGTAATTTTCCGGATTTGAATTAATGAATGTATTAATATCTCTGTTAAAGGATTGTACAGGCGTATTGACCGAGTATTTGTAGAAATTGTAATTAGCCATTTCGCGATTGATAAAATCTTGATTGGCAGGAATAAACAGTTCATCAACCGAAAAACCGTTTGCTTGCGGATTATGCGCTTTGTCGAAAATTTCATGAAGATTGTATGCCAGAAAAGCTCCTTCCTGATAAGGCGATGTAGAAATCCACAAGGTTTTGGAATTAGGATGAAAAACAATGCTGTGGTGTGCAATCAGTTGGTTGATACTGTTCTCGTTTCCGAGACCGATGTCTGTACCGTTCTTACCTTTTTTATCTCTCAACACAGCGACCATGTTACGCGGGGTAAACGATTGTGTAGAATCCAGCAGTTCAAACATTCTGTCCATTCTGTACTGCGAAGAATTTGTTTCGCTTTTTTCTTTCGACGAAAGTTCTTCGCTTTGGAAATGATTGGCACAAAGCATATAAGGCGTTGATGTCGAATATACCAACTGAGAATTTTTTGTTTTTTCGATTGTCACGGCTCTGTTATCTTCAGCCGAGGCGATTATGAATTGTTCGGACACGAATGTTTTGTATTTTTCAGCCAGGGCGACGGCTTCTTCGATGTTTTTGGCATACTGCAATATCCTGCGTGCGAGAATAGATACCGGCGTCGCCGACGAAAACGGAATACTTGATGGCGCAGCGTTTACCATTACGCACAATCCCCGTTCGTTCATTCCCGACACCACGCCTGTCATCCCTCCCCATGTGACGAATGCGTGTTTGTATCCCTTTGTAGGATTGATAAATAACAGAATTTTATCTTCGGCAAACTTGTCGCCGGCATAGAAATCGAAATTGCGTCCTATCAACAAACTGCCGTCCCATGTTTTGTCGCCCCACACAGCGAACGCCGAACAACCCGCAAAACCCATAAGTTGCACTGCGTGACCAATATCGTGCGCCGAATGATAGTTCATCAGTCGTTGATAATTGTTGCCTATCCAACCGTATTTTGTTGATGCATAACGTGAAATAGCGTAAATCTCTTCTTTATTTTCTTCGGGAATATAATTGCCGAGTTTCCGGTTATATATGCCTACTCCGAAACGAAGAAACCGCAACATAAAATCGGAAGGAATAATGTTTTTGATATATTCGACAAAAGCGTCTTCCTGCTTGACAATAAGTTCTTTCGACAGGACGCCGATTTTGTTTCCCCTGTCGATTGCCTCTCCCGCAGCATACATTTCCCATAATCCGAATTTATTTTTCAACAGCCATGCATCGTCGGCTTTGTAGAAGTTTTCACTCACAACAATACGCTGAATATCGGACATTTTCATGTTATCAGGATAAGTCGGCAGCAAATATATGCATGACAAGAGAAAACCTGTCACAAAAAGCGCCAACATGAGCAGAATTAACAATATTCTCCTTCTACGTTTCCGTCTAACTATCCTGAATCCCATTTAATTTCAAATATATATTATAACTAATCCCATTTTTTTCAGGGCGTAAAAGTAACAAAAATCAGTAAACGTTGTTACTGTGTATAAAAGACAGTTTTTTCATATAACTAAATAATATCTTGATATACAGATATTAACTCAATATAACTCGAACGAATTTTAATAATAATTAACGGTTTATAACATAAATTATGATTTATATTTTGATTCCTTTTCTGCAAAGCGAATTTCCAATTCACGAATTGCGCAGATATACCTCTGCCGCTTTTTGATAATTTGCTCAATCTAATTTTTCGAGAGGGTCGCCTAACTTGCTGATCGCTAATATACAGATATATAGATATTTTTTTTTGCGAAAAATGTTGAAAAATGTCAATGGTATTATTTTTTATATTAACTTTGCAACGATTTTTAATCGGAGTTTTAACGGGGATTTCGACTCTCTATAAAAATCAAAATAGACAAAATAGTTTTTAGGAGTCCCCTTAAGAAAGTATAAAAAACAAATAATATATAGGACATGAAATCAAGATTGATATTATTGCTTACCCTACTCATATTTACGGTATCGGCACAAGCCCAGATGGATGATAAGTTTTATTATCCGGACAAACAGTGGATAGCTATCGATTCTGTAGACTACGAAGAAATAATCCTGAAAGTGGATAAAGATACCATCCACTCTATACTTGTAAAACCCAATGTCCCCGTCAAGGCAACCATCCTGTTTTTTCATGGTAACGGCGGAAATGTATCGAAATGGTTGGGACATTTCAAACCTTTGCTAAAAGAAGGTTTTCAGGTAGGTTTATTTGATTATCGCGGATATGGCAAATCAACAGGTACGCCAACGCATCTGAATATAGCAAGCGATGCACGGCTTTGGGTCGAAGCGATGCTTCAACGAGACGAAGTGAAGAACATCCCCATCATTGTTTACGGAGCATCTATAGGTACGCAAGTAGCAACGTTGATGGCAAGGGAGTATAACGATGCCATTTCCGGTCTTGTGGTCGATGGCATGATGGCTTCATTTACCGATGTGGCATTGGCAACTTCGCCCAACGAGTATCACGAACAAATCAAAGCTCCCTTACTGTATCCCGAAGAATTTGTAAAATATATGAACTGGTTGAATACCAAAAGTCGGTTATTGGATGTACATTATCTTAAAGAAGGTAAACTGATCACCGAAACGATTCCTCTTGATTTTATCAACGAGAAAGGAGAGATTGAATCTCCCTACATCAATTCTTTGACGTTCGTCCGGTTGGATTCGGTAGTGTTTGAAGATAACCACCCTGACCAAATGGAACTATTTTCAACACCTGTCGAACTGGATTTCAGGAAAGAAATAAAGAGCTATTCACCCGAATATTATGCTGCCAACATTGCTTTCAACGTAACAAAAGCAATCGAGTATTACAACTGGTTATTTGGTAATGAAATTGAATATGATTCGCAGACAATTTTCCATAACGAGAACTATAAAGCGATTGAGGTCATGTTCGGCGATATGGCACTCGTAACAACGCCCCGTCAGTTTATCATCGAGCCGAACTCCAACCCTTCGCCTTCTATCTTTTTTCATGAAGTAGGACACCGTGCGTTCTGGTATCTGCAAGACGAGTTGGGCATTAAATTCAAAGGGCTTTCATACGTTCACATGGGGCTACTCGAATATTTCACAGTATCGCTGAATGATTCTCCGGTAGTGGGGGAAGATATACTACCCGTCAAAGGAATACGAAATGCATCATGGACATATAGCTATCCTCCCGCCGACTCGTTATCGCTGAAAAGTTTGCTGGATGTTATCGCCGACTCGTACCCCGAAAAGATGAAAGACCCGAATAGCAACATCGCCAAATTTCACCATGCCTATACCGAAACTTACAAGGATTTTTACGGTATCATCGACAATCATCGTGGCGGAATGATTATCACATCGACCTTGTGGAGAATACGGGAACAGTTGGGACAGGGCGTGACGGATAAACTCATATCCCAAACGATTCTAAGCCTTAACGATTATATAGATGAGCGTCCTGCATTTTATTATCCTGCTGTAGATGAGAAACTACCTGATAAAATCGAGTGGTATGATTTGTATTACGGGCTTATTCAAAAGGATAAGGAACTGAATAGTGGAAAAGGAAAAGAAATCATTTATACTGAGTTCAGGAAAACAGAGTTTCCTGTAGAAAAAGTAAATATCAAATAAAACATAGAAACAATGAAAGC
>JAISXV010000136.1 GCA_031270335.1 Prevotellaceae bacterium
GTATTATTATTTTCCAAGCGCTCCGATTGATACAACATTTACTCCGTCGGGACGAGTGTAACTCATTCCTGTACCGGTAATAATGTTTAGAGACGCAGGTTTTGCAAATTTTGTTGTGTCGATTACATTGTTTAATTTCAATAAGTTTTTTGCGGCTTCGTCGAGCATTCCGATGCCGAGTTTTACCTCAAAAGCAGCCCAGGCGCCGCCATTTTGTCGAATGACTATATCTATTTCCAAGCCGGTAGAATCGCGATAATGAGAAACTTCGGCGTCATTGGCTCTTGCATACATTTTTAAGTCGTGATATACAAGCGATTCAAATAAAAATCCGCAATATCTCAGGTCTTTCAACAATGCTTCTTTATTCAGTTTCAATGCAGCGACAGCAAGCGACACATCGCAAAAATGTCGTTTTGGCGATTTTCGCAATGAATTTGCCGACCGTATATGCGTATTAAATGCCGGTTGTTCTTCAAAAATCATTAATTTTGATAATGCATCCAAATAGTCAATTATGGTTGGACGCGATAAATCGGCGTCTTCAACTGTTTTAATATCTTTTTCCAAGGTGGTGTTATCAACTAAAGTAGCGATATTTCGGGCAATTGAACGAAGCAATGTACGAACTTTCTGCGGGTCTCTTTTAATATTGGAAACGCGGCTCATATCTATTTCCGCCAACAAGTCCACATAACCTCTGTTCAACAAAATTGCATCATCAAGAGATACGTCCAGCAGACCGGGCCAGCCTCCCTTAATCATTCTTTCGATAATTGATTCAAGAGAAAGTTCAATGTTGAGAAAAGAAATATTTTTTCCGCTCAACAAATGTGCAATGCTAACCAGACCTGATGAGTAACCCATTTCCTGCCACGACATTGTTTGCATTTCTACGACGGTAAAACGCCCTGCGCCGCTATGCAGTTTTACGTTTTCGTCGGGATTTGCCGAGCCGGTAAGAATAAATTGTCCTTTTTGTTTTCTATCATCAACTTCGTGGCGTACATAATTCCACAATTTCGGTTGTTCTTGCCATTCGTCAATCAATCGAGGCGTTTCTCCCAACAATAAAGTTTTTGGGTCGATATTCATTATTACAGGAACCTGACTGTCTCTATCAACCTGTAAAATGCTCTTAGCAAATTGTTTTGCTGTCTCTGTTTTTCCGCACGATTTGGGTCCTTTTATCAATAATGCTCCCGACGCATTTAATTTTCGTTCAATTTCCGTTTCAATTATTCTTGAATAATAACTCATAATCTTCCAATTTTTTTTTGCAAAAGTACAAAGATATTTTTATTTTACAAATCGACAGGCTTTTGCTTTACAGATTGACAGGTTTTTGCTTTACAGATTGACAAATATTAATACAACAATCCGAACAACCGGAGCGGGATTTTAATAACCACAGAGATCACAGAGGTCACAGAGAAATAAACTCTGTGTTCTCCGTGTTCTCTGTGGTTAAAAAAGGCGATGATTAATAACTATGATTATTAACAGGCATGACGGTCACAATCATCCTTGTACCGTCGTTGAAACTAATATAGACGACACAACGCCCGAAATACTTGGTTATGTGATGGAACGGCTTTTTGAAGCGGGTGCAGGAGATGTCTTTTTTACACCGATATACATGAAAAAATGCCGTCCTGCAACACGTATCAGCGTTATGTGCGATGTCGCCAGCATCCCCGCTGTCGAACATATCCTTTTTACGGAAACATCCACAATCGGTGTGCGCAAATATCAAGTCGAGCGTACATGCCTGCCCCGTAAAGCCGTAACGGTAGCCACTCCTTACGGCGAAGTACAGGCCAAGGAATCTGTCTATGGCGACACACGACGCATATCAATTGAGTTCGATGATGCACGCAGACTGGCAAAAGAGAAAGGCGTTCCTTTGAAAGAGATATTATCCTATGCATCAACGCCCAACGGCACACAGTAGAGCGTAACCCCATTGGTAATCATCTCTACTTTAATATTGTACAGATTTTCGATATGGGTGCGGGTAACATTATCTACCGACTCATAAGCCAATACGCCGCCATCCTTGAGCATCAGGACATGGCTTGCATACCGGATTGCAAGATTAATGTCATGCAATGACATGACGATTGTTAATCCATTAAATGACAGTATTTTTAATAAATTCATTATCTCTAATTGGTGGCGCAAGTCCAGATTGGCTGTAGGTTCATCAAGAAGAAGTATTTTTGTTTGCTGGGCAAGCGCACGTGCAATCATCACTGTTTGCTGCTGTCCGCCACTCAATTCATTCACATATCTCATGGAAAGATGCTCAATACCAAGTTGATGAAGCACATCGGCCACTTTACTGTAATCATCTTCCGAAGGCTTCCAGCGTATGTACGGCTTCCTGCCGGCAAGCACCGTATCAAACACGAGGCTTTGCAAATCACCTTTTTCCGTTTGAGGTATGTATGCCACAGTTTGCGCAAGTTGATTTATCGGATAATTGCAGGATGGCTTTCCATCTATCAGAATTGCGCCTGATTTCACATTGAGAATACCGGCAATACACTTTATCAGCGTACTTTTCCCGGAACCGTTAGGACCGATTATAGCCAAAAAATCCCCCGCCCTGACTTGTGCACTTACATCATGCAAAACGTCACAGTTACCGTAACTGAAATCCAAATGTTTGATATCTATCATTTTGTATAAGACAAAGATTTGAAACTGTGCAAAGTAACCCATTCGTTATATATTGGCTTTCCAAGGAAAACAGTCAAAATTTCATTTGCCTTTTCCTCTATTGAAATATCTTCAAATGCGTCGGGATACATAGTTTTACCGACAAACCAACTGTTAATCAAAGCCGTTTCATAATTGACCGCATAACTGTTGTATGAAGGTAAAGTATATATCCGACCTGTTTTTATCGCCGTCAGATGGTTCGCCAACGCTCCGCCGTCGTTAATATCATTATTTACAAGATTTAAGCCTGATTCATCAATAAAAATTATATCCGGATTCCAGGTCATTAACTGTTCAATATCTATATAAACTCCCGAAAGCGAGTAGTTTTCTTCTTTATCCACAGCATCCGCCACATTTTTGGCATTAGTAAAAATAAACGGCGGATAATCAGGGTGCGTAGAAGTAATGTTGCGGGCGCGTCCATGCGCGATACCTCCTATGTAAACCGTCGGTTTTTTCGCATCATCAATGCCTGATGTGCGATTATGCAAGTCGTTCAAAGACTGACTGATATATTCCGTCAGTGAATCAGCTCTTTCTTCCTTATCCATGATTTTACCGATAATTTTCAGGGAGGCAAAGAGTTTGCCGGCAGCCAATCCCATTTCAGGATATTCAAGCGCAACAACGGGGATACCTGTAAGTTTTTCCATAGCATCAGCATCGGCAACAGACGTATATGTCATGAATATGACATCAGGATTAACCGACATAATCAATTCATTGTTACCACCTCTGGCTCCTATAAAAGGTAACTGCAGCAATTCCGGATGCGCTATTACGTAAGGCCGGTCGTCACCGTTTTTTTCTACCTGCTCAACGCCTGCAACCCTGTCGCACAAGTTCATGTATGCAAGCAGGCGCAATGCTCCCGGACGCAACCCGACTATCCGCTCAGGATTGGCGGGCAGGGATACTTTACGCCCAAACGCATCTTCAATAACAACCGGTTGCGTGTGGCTTTCGTTCTGTTTGGGGCGGCATGATGGCATAAGCAAAGCGGCTGTTGTGATTATCGCGTATGCAATTCTACTGTATATGTTCATATTCAAATGTTAAACTTCCTGCAAAGATAGCACTTTTTTATTATTTCGTGCTACTGTTATTTGCAAATAATATATCTTTGCAGAGTAGTAACACGAATATTTTATTTCGTAACACTTTTAATTTCGAATAATATGTATTTAAGAAAGATTTCAAGTAATGTATTATCATTGGCTTTAAGTATGATGGCTCTGTCCGTATCTGCACAGGAAGTGGCAGATACCGTAAGTCTTGATGAAGTGGTAGTAACAGCTACCAAAACGATGCGAAACCTGAATGAAGTTCCGGCGCGGATTTCCGTTATCGGCAGCAGTCAGATTGAGACTACCCCTACGCGTATGATTGACGACCTGTTGCGTTACTTGCCCGGTGTGAATGTGGACAGGTCATCGGGTATTTATTCTTCAAATCCTTCCGTTACGCTTCGTGGATTGTCGGGCGACGAACAGTCGCGTACATTAGTACTGATAAACGGTATTCCAATTAACGCATCCGATGGCGGCAGTGTCAATTGGAACAAAATCAATCAGTACGACGTGGAACGCATAGAGGTATTCAAAGGTCCCGGCTCTTCATTGTATGGCAACAATGCAATGGGAGGAGTGATCAATATCATTACAAAAACGCCCGAAAAACCCCAGGAAGTATTCGGAAGTATCAGTTACGGAACATATAATACTGTCAGGGAAGATTTGAGTGTAAGAATGCGAAGCGAAAAAGGGTTTTATGGCTCCGTCAGCCAGAATTACACGAAGAGCGACGGATATATGGCTATTCCAAAAGAAAATCAAACTCCGACAGATATTAAACGCAATTACGAATCTGTTGATGTTTCGGCTCGCGTCGGATTCGACAAAAGCGACCGGTTTAAATGGGAACTTCAATATGATACATACAGAGACAGGCGCGGCGAAGGCACCCGTATCCATATTCCTTTGGGAAACTACCGGCGATTTGATACCGATTTGCTGCGCGGAACGCTGAAAGGCGGTGATGAAAAGACAAAGTACGACTTGAGCCTGTATTACCAGATGGTTAACTACACCGACCTGAACGAAAGTGTCACAGGAAGCGGCAGTTACAGGCGGTATGACGTTGACTCGTACCGGAAAGATTGGGGAGCCATATTTAATCTTACCCGCCAGTTAAGTATACAGAATACACTGACCGGAGGATTGGAATACAAGAACGGAAGCATAAAAGGAGGCGATTATTATCAGACGGCGCCATACGATACGGTTTACAATGAAGGCGTTCTGCAAACGTATGCAGTGTACCTGCAAGATGAACATGCCTTTTTAGACAATAAAATCAGAGTAATAGCCGGAGTGCGTTACGACCGCGTGGCATTTTCGGACGGATACTACCATTCGACATCGCCCTGGGGCGAATTACCCGAATTAAAAGACCATACATGGTCGGAACTGTCGCCGCGAATAGGCATGCGGTTTAATTTTATTAAAGAATTGAGCGCATATCTTTCGTATTCGCACGGGTTCAGAGCATCTATCCTGGATGACCTTACACGAACGGGTTACATGTGGGTCGGACCTAAATATGCGAATCCAAACCTTGGTCCGGAATCAATTAATAATTACGAAATCGGAGCGGATTTGCTTTTGACCTCAATGTTCAAATTCTCTGCTACGGGATATTATGCAAAAGGAAACGATTTTCTTTATTACGTGGATTCGGGCGACGAACTTTCGCCCGGTCGTCCGATATATCGCAGGGAAAACGTTACTGGCGTAACACTCAAGGGCGCCGAGGCTGAAGTCAGTTACATGCCGTTTCACAATCTTCGGTTGATGGCTGCTTATACATTCAGCCATTCAACGATAGATAAATTCGATAAGCGCCCCGACCTCGAAAACAAATTTCTTACGTATGTTCCCAGGCACAGAGTATCGGCATCGCTCTTCTGGCAAAACAAAATCGTAGACGTTAATTTGCGCGGATTGTATAAAAGTCGGCAATTTTCGGATGATGCAAATACCGAAGATAATATTATCGACGCATACACAACATTCGATTTGCAACTTTCGCGACAAATCACTTCATGGCTTCATGCAATGCTCGACATTCAGGATGTGTTTAACAATCAGCACATGGAAACACAAACTTACCTGTCGCCGGGCAGATTGATTTCGTTGCGATTGGCTGTTAAATTCTAAAATCCGGATTTGAATTGAAAAGCAAAATATCATACTTTTATTTGATGATTGCCTTGCTGCTGCTTGCTTCGGCAGGTTGCGTACGGCAATATAAGCAACAACATTCCGTCGTAATAGAAGATATGTTGGGGCGACAGGTATCCATTCCCGATTCAATAGAAAGAATCGTATGTATTCGGGCAGGTTCTCTGCGACTGATTGTATACATGAATGGTTCCGACAGGATTGTCGGACACGAGGAAGGCGACAAACTTAACCAGCGACGTCCATATCTTGTTGCACATCCGGAATTGGTGAAGACCCCTGTTATCGGTCCGTTAATGAGTGGCGATGCAGAGATGATACTCGCTACTCGCCCCGACATTATTTATACTGCTTACTCAACCGTAGCAGAAGCCGACGACCTGCAAAAGAAAACAGGCATTCCGGTAATTGCGCTGGAATGTCCGGAACTGGGTATAACCGCTTCCCGCGATACGCTTTATGCGTCTCTCCGCCTTATAGGTAAAACGCTGCATAAGGAAGAAAGAGCTGATTCGCTGATACGCTACATGGAAGATATGATATCTGACCTTGACAAACGCACGAATGGAATAAGTACACGCCCATCGGTTTATGTCGGGTGCATTGCTTACGGTGCGATGAAAGATGTCACATCTACGCAACCATATTATCCGCCTTTCACGTTCATTCATGCCGACAACGTAGCCGCTTCAATCGACAAACGCCTAATCTCCCACGTCAAAGGGACAACAATAGACAAGGAACAGTTGCTTGTCTGGAATCCGGATATATTATTTTTCGACGAGTCGGGCCTGAACCTTATTTACAATCATATAAAACCCGGCGAAGTCCTGTATAATCAGTTAAAAGCAGTCCAAAACGACAGGATGTTTACGTTACTGCCGTACAATAATTATGCTATAAATTATGAACTTGTTTTCATCAATTGCTGGTTTGCAGGCAAAATATTATCTCCTGAAACATTTGCCGATATTTCCGTCGAAGAGAAAGGAAATGAGATATTGCGCATGTTTCTGGGCAAGCCGGTATTCGAAGAAGTAACTACGGAAAACAGTTTCAGGCAAATAACAAAAGACGAATTGAGATGAGCGAAAAAACGGTACAGGTATATAAAAAGCATATCCGCCGAAGGATAATCTTTGTGTTGGTCTTGACGCTATTGTTGGTGACAATGGGGTTGCTTTCATTGGCTTCCGGCTCTGCGGATATCGGGTTGCTTGATATTTTCCGCCTGCTGAAAGGCGAAGGCTCCGATTTCGTGTATCAAATCGTTTGGAATATTCGTTTACCCCGACTTATCGGGGCTGTTTTGTCGGGCTCCGCACTGGCAGTTGCCGGCGCAGTCGTGCAGTCATTATTGCGCAATCCTCTCGCTTCGCCTTATACGTTGGGTATTTCGGGAGCCGCCGCTTTCGGAGCGTCTTTCGCCATTGTAGTTCTCGGGGCGGGCAGCGCTTATACAGGTTCTAACGACCTGGCAATGATAAACAACCCTTATGTAGTTACTCTTTCGGCTTTTGTCTGGAGTCTGGCAGGCGTAGGCGTTATTCTGCTTTTGTCCAAATACAAAGGAGCAACGCCTGAAATCATTATCCTTTCGGGTATTATTGTCTCGTCGCTGTTTGGCGCAGGCATTTCCGCCATGCAATATTTTGCCGACAACGTGCAACTGGCATCCATCGTTTTCTGGAGTTTCGGAGACTTGGGACGTGCATCGTGGGATAACTTATTGATACTGTCGATACTACTCATTCCTTCCCTGCTTTTCTTTTGGTGGCATGTGTGGACATACAAAGCCATGCAATCAGGCGACGAACATGCCAAAAGCCTCGGCGTCCGGGTACAAACCGTTCGTTTGAGCGGCATGGTTTGTGCGGCATTACTGACGGCTGTCGTAGTGTCATTTTATGGCGTGATAGCATTTGTGGGACTGGTTGTTCCGCACATTATTCGCCGAATTATCGGGAACGATGAACAGTTTCTTTTGCCTGCATCCGCAGTGTTTGGAGGTTTTTTCCTCTTGTTGTCCGACACGTTGGCACGTACCGTCATTTCGCCCGTGGTATTGCCTGTCGGCATACTGACTTCATTTGTCGGCGCACCATTATTTTTATTCCTCCTGATACGGGGATTTGCAGGAAAGAAAAATCGTATATAACTATTATGAGAAAATAAAAATCGGTATAGGCGTTTAGAGCGCACTACTTAAAATTTGGTGCTACCTTTGTAGCATGGTTGAAAGAGAAAGATTTATGGGCGTAAACTCCATTCGGTTTTATAAGCAGTTTCCTGATG